>CANRDH010000044.1 GCA_947629295.1 uncultured Clostridia bacterium | reverse complement strand
GGCGACGGCGATAAATCAAAGCTTACAGCGCCCAAATGGAGCGGCGACAAAAGACGTATACTTAATCTTATTAATCATGAATTGAAGGTGCGCGGGATAATACAGGGAGTTTTTAGCTGATGCGTTTTTTCTTTGTAAGACAGTACCTTTTCTTAAAGCTGAAATTCATGATTTTCTTATGGTAAATTACATTGATTTCAGCACCGAGCATTAAGCAGATAAGACAAAGGTATATCCAAATCATCAGTATTGCAAGCTTTGTAAGACCTCCGTAGATGGAAAAGCCGTTGAAGTCATCTACATAAATTGAAATACAAAATGAGAGGATAAGCCAAGCCGTGGAGCAAAATACCGCCCCGGGAAGCTGGCTTCTGATCCCGTATTCATGGCGCAGAGGCTTATCTATATTCGGAGCCCGGCTGTAAAGCAAAGCGAAAAGAAAACTTAGATAAACATAAAATACCGGATATCTGAGACGATAGATTATTCCAACAATATCCGGCAGACAGCTTATATATGGTATAAGCAGTGTATTAATAGAGGAGCCGAGAATTATTATAAGCACGGTCAGTATCACTATTGCAAAAAACAGAACCGTCAGTAAAACGGATTTCAGCCGCAGCAACAGCCAGCTGCGATCCTCATAGGTATCATGTATGCGGTTGAGTCCGTTAGTTATTATGTGTATTCCCTGAGCCGATGTCCATAGAGTTACAATCAGTGTAATTACCGATATGCCCGAGGAATTTTCCGATACGCTTACGATTATTTCCGAAACATATTCGCTTGCCTTTTCGTTAAGAACTTCATCAAGTATATTCTCAAATGCTTCAACGGGTATATTGAAATTCTGCAAAACCGATATTGAAAACATTGCGAGGGGAAAGAATGTCAGTATAAGAAAAAAGGCACATTGTCCCGCTATTGCGGTAATGTTATCCCTTTCGCATTTGTCTAAGAACGGGGTTATATGCTTTCTTATTTTGTCAAGCCTGCCTGTCAATATTCTTTCCTCCTTATCTGTATGTAATATTTGTATCCTTATAAGATTTTATGCAGTTTTTGGTATAAAATACAATAAAACGGAACGGCATGGCATTGATTTTTTTCTGTAATAATGTATAATATAATAGTACGAAAATTTGAAAGGAAGATGAAAATGAAGCTTATTACAAATAAGGTCTACGGAGCGGAGGATATCCTGCCCGAGGATAGCTATAAATGGCAGTTTGTCGAGGAAATAATGCGCGGTCAGGCTCAGTCCTACGGCTTTAAGGAAATTCGTACCCCCGTTTTTGAGCATACCGAGCTTTTTAACCGTTCGGTCGGAGATACAACGGATATTGTACAGAAGGAAATGTACACTTTCACTACAAAGGGCGGAGATTCCCTTTCGCTTAAGCCCGAGGGTACGGCAGGCGCGGCAAGGGCAATGCTCGAGCACGGTCTGTATAACGACGGATATCCCATAAAGGTATATTATCTTACAGCCTGCTATCGCTATGAAAAGAAAAATTACGGCAGACAAAGAGAATTTCATCAGTTTGGTATGGAGGTATACGGAGCGCCGTCACCGTATGCGGACGCAGAGGTTATTTGTGCTGCCAATTCTATTTTTGAGCGACTTGGGGTAAAAAATATCAGTCTTGAAATCAATTCCATAGGCTGTCCGAATTGCCGCCCGAAATATCATCAGGCACTCAGGGAATATTTTCAGGCAAACAGGGATTGTCTTTGCGACACCTGCAGGACGAGGCTTGAGCGTAATCCCATGAGAATACTTGACTGCAAGGAGAAGGAATGTTCGGAGATCGCCGAGGGTGCGCCGAAGGTGCTTGATTATATATGTGATGATTGCAGAGAGCATTTTGACGGGGTAAAAAGCTGCCTTGACGCTGCCGATATAAAATATGCTGTAAATCCGACAATAGTAAGAGGACTTGATTATTACACACGCACGGTATTTGAATTTGTTGCCGATGAGATAGGAACGGTATGCGGCGGCGGAAGATATGACGGTCTTATAGAGGAGCTTGGCGGACAGCATACGCCGTCTCTCGGCTTCGGTATGGGTATGGAAAGACTGCTTATACTTCTTGATAAACAGGGAATCGAAGCGGAAAAGCCGCTCAACTGTGATTTGTATGTAGTAGGTCTCAGTGAGGCTGCAAAGCTTAAGGCTTTCTCTATAGTTGAGGGTGTACGTAATTCCTCACTTATCGCCGAGGGTGATATAGTCGGAAGAAAGCTTAAGCCGCAGATGAAATATGCGGATAAGATTGGTGCAAAATTCAGCATGGTTATAGGCGATGATGAGCTTGCGGCAAATAAGGCAGCCGTTAAGAATATGTTTACGGGTGCAAAGAAAGAGGTTCCGCTCGACGACGGCTTTTATGAAGCATTTTTCTCTTTCTATGTAAACGGAGCACAGGACAGCCTTTTGGAAAAATTGGGACTTGATATAGAGGAGTAATGGATATGGCAGAATTTATGACAGGACTTAAGCGCAGCAGCTATTGCGGAGAACTGCGTGCGGAAAATATAGGAGAGATTGTTACGGTATGCGGCTGGGTTCAGCGGCGCCGTGACCTCGGACAAATGCTTACATTTATTGAACTCAGGGACAGAACGGGCATAATTCAGCTCGCCTTTGACGAAAATACGGATAAGGAGGTATTTGAGAAGGCAGCTTCGGTACATTCCGAATATGTTCTTGCGGCTGTGGGCAAGGTCAGGGAAAGAAGCAGTAAAAATAAAAAAATCCCCACGGGTGATATTGAAATTGAGGTAACAGAACTGAGAATACTCGGAGAAAGCGAAGTACCTCCGTTTGAAATAGTTGACGACTGCAAAACGGCGGAACTTAACCGTCTGAAATACAGATATCTCGACCTGCGCAGACCCGAGCTTCAGAGCAATCTCATTTTCCGCCATAAGGTCGCAAAGGTGACAAGGGATTATTTTGATGAAAACGGCTTTATAGAAATAGAAACACCCATGCTTATAAAATCGACCCCGGAGGGAGCAAGGGATTTTCTTGTGCCGTCAAGAATACATAAGGGGTCTTTTTACGCACTTCCGCAGTCGCCGCAGATGTATAAGCAGCTTTGTATGGTTGCAGGCTTTGACAGATATATGCAGATAGCAAGATGCTTCCGCGATGAGGATTTACGTGCGGACAGACAGCCTGAGTTTACGCAGATAGACCTTGAAATGTCCTTTGTTGATATGGAGGATGTTCTTGAAATAGGCGAGGGATATATAAAACGTCTGTTTAAAGAAGTTCTGGATATTGATGTTCCGACACCGTTCCCAAGATATACATACAATGAGGTAATGGAAAGATTCGGTTCCGATAAGCCCGACACACGGTTCGGTATGGAAATTTTTGATATCAGCAAAGAAGTATCGGACAGCGGCTTTGCCGTATTTAAGAATGCCCTTGAGGGCGGAGGCTCCGTTCGTGGAATTACTGCTAAAAATGCTGTCAAGACATATACAAGAAAAGAAATTGACAGGCTTACGGAATATGTAAGGGGAATAGGCGCAAAGGGTCTTGCATGGATAAGACTTACAGACGACGGGATTGCTTCAAGCTTCGGAAAATTTATGAGTGAGGACGAAATGAATACAATACTCAACAAAGCGGGAGCCGAAAAGGGCGACGTTGTACTTATTGTTGCGGATACGGACAATAATACGGTTCTTACAACACTCGGAGCAGTTCGTCTTGAGGTCGCAAGAAAGCTTGATATAATTGCAGACGGATATAATTTCCTGTGGG
The DNA here is from genome assembly GCA_947629295.1 of uncultured Clostridia bacterium. GTDB lineage: Bacteria > Bacillota > Clostridia > Oscillospirales > Acutalibacteraceae > UBA1213. Next base: position 6,148 of record CANRDH010000044.1, on the reverse strand, counting down.
TTGTCAAATTCCCATTCTTTGAATTTGACAGGGAAAGCGGTGAATGGATAGCAATGCATCATCCGTTTACCTCGCCGACTGACGATTGTATTGATAAGCTTGACGGAAATAAGGGAGAGGTGTACGCAAAGGCATATGATATGGTCCTTAACGGGGCGGAGCTTTCAAGCGGCTCGATACGTATAACAAATCCCGAACTCCAGAATAAAATGTTTGAAATGCTCGGAATGAGTGATGAGGAGGCATATCATAAATTCGGCTTCCTTATGGACGCATTCAAATACGGCGCTCCGCCGCACGGCGGAATGGGGATCGGTCTTGACAGACTTGTTATGCAGATGCTCAAGGCTCCGACGCTCCGTGATGTAGTGGCATTCCCGAAGGTACAGAATGCAAGCGAGCCTATGACAAATGCGCCTGCGGATGTCGATAAGCAGCAGCTTGATGACCTCGGTATAGAAGTCGTAAATACGGTAGAAATAACACAGTAATAAACAGAAAGGGGCTTCGCCTGAGTTTGCTGAACTCAATGCGACAGCCCCTGATTTACTGTACAGAATATTTATATATTGTATTTATTGGTCCTTGTTGAATTATTTGCTCCTTTATGATATCTCTTTCTGCTGAATGCAAATTCAGTTTTATTTCCCTTGAAATTAAGAATAAGTATAAGAACAGCAGTAACTATAACTCCGATTATAGACCAGAAAATCATGCCTATCAGAAATGAGGAGTTATCCGTTTCGCTCTCATATGTCACAACTGCGGAGTGTTCGTCATAGACGATAGGCGGGGTGGTTTCAAGCTTACTCGACGTATTAATTATAGCTGCGGCTTCTTCTGAGCTTTCCGCAGATGATTCATCATCTATACTGCTTTCGGGCGGGGTGAATTTCGGATTGTCTGAGGGAAGTATATATTTCACTCCCGCAATATTTTTGAAAGGGTCAATTATATTTATGCTGATACTCTCGACAGGCTCATAAGAGGGATCCGGCTCGTATGACGGCTCGGGTTCCGGTTCATATGACGGCTCAGGTTCAGGCTCATGCTGTGACGGCTCATAAAAGGGATCCGGCTCGTATGACGGCTCAGAAGGTTCGGGCTTGTATGAAGGCTCAGGCTCCGACGGCTCCGGAGTATATGACGGCTCGGATTCCTCGGGAACGCTGACATATTCGGAGGTTTCCTGAGACGGGTTTTCGTCCTCTGCGTGTACTGTAATGCCAAAAGTCAGCAATACAGAAGCGGTAATAAGTATCATTGTAAGTAACAGTTTAAAAGACCTGCCCCCAAAGGGCGGAAATTTTGCGGAATTTCTCACTGTATAATTATATTTTCTCATTATTTTCACCACCAATAGTGATACCGTTCGTTTTCTTTTATTATAGCAGAATTTTTCATAGTATTAAATGGTCATAATCGCAGAAAAATAACATTGTAAAATGAAATTTTCAGCACATTATTATAGCTTCTCATTGTCAATCTGATTTTGTGTCATTATTTTTATCGGGGTCAAGCACTTCCTTCAGTACTTTTCCGAGAAGGTAACCCGTATACCGAACCTCTTCAACCGTATTTGAATCTGCACCGACCTCAATAAGCAGCGACCCTGTATTTACATTCATATTATACATAAAATCGCCGAAATATAGGGGGCGAACCATGTCCGGGTACATTTCCTCTGCGGTTTTTTGTATTTGGAGTGCAAAACGCAGATTATATTCCCAATTCTTAAATTCATCCGTACCCTCATAATTATATCCTGAAAGTATCATGATTTGTGCTGCCTTTTTCCCGTTTACTGTAAAAACAGGCTTAGACCTTTGTGTATCCGTGCCTATACCGTCACGGTGGATATCGAGAACGACCTTTATTGACGGATATTTTTCCAGATTTTTTCTGATTGTATCCATGCTTCTGTCATATGCGCCGTTATAGCTGGGGTCATCATGAAACGTGGTATCGTGTACGGTTACTATGCCTTCCGCGTTCAACTGTTTTGCTATTTCATCACCGATTGCACAAACATTACGGCTTTTGTCCGAGCTTCTCGGATAAAAGCTTTCGTAATAATACCCTGTATCATAATCGAGAAAGCTCTCGCTTGTATGCGTATGATATATAAGAACCTGGGGCTCGTCTGTTTTTTCCATTGTAAAACCGAGCTCGGACTGTAATTCTTTTTTTATATCTATGTCGGCAGAAGATATATTTTTTACCTGAACTCCATTATAGGATGTGTTACCGTCTGTGGATGTGAATTCCAGAACAGGAAACTGCTCCTCTCCTTGATGCTCTTTATCATACTTTTTAATTTCTTCTTCGGAAGCCGTTGACGCTTCAAAATTACTGTCGGAGGGAGATTCGCTGTTTTCGGGGGTATCGTTTGAATGTACTGCTCCATTGCTTTCCTCGTTCTGTATCTCGGACGGCTCCGGTGCATCGGTTTCAGCAGTACTGTTATGCTTTGATGAGGACGAGGCGGTGGTTTGTACGATTCGGAAATTCCCGTTACCTGCGGGAAGAGTTGTTTCTGCGGCAAAGGTATCGATGGAAACCGGTATACCTGCCCGGCTTATTCGTATTGCGGTGCATAGTGCCGCCGAGCCTATTAGCACGGAGGATATTGCTATAAGACCGGTTTTGCGCAACAAACCTTTATTTATTCTCAAACAGCATTACCTCCCAACGTGCTTTTTGTTTTTACATAATAAAGCTTATGACGGGTTCAGCTCAATTATGATACAAGAGAGGCAAGCTCCTCGAAACTGTAATGATCCTGTACGGCACAGTTTATCGCCATTCCTATAAGCTTGGAGGCGCGCATGGTGAGTAAATCGATCTCCCGTGGAGTAACAATAAGTTTTTCTTTGTATTTATCGGGAAGCTTATCCTTCGGAGCGCTTGATTCGCCCAACAAATCCAATGCAAGCGTCATTCCGTCAACAACTGTGGGCATACCTATGCCTATAACAGGAATACCCAGAGTATCCTTTGTAAGACTTAAACGGTTATTCCCTATTCCTGAGCCCGGCGATATACCGCTGTCGCTTATCTGTATAGTCCTGCCGAGATGTGACAGACTTCTTGAGGCGAGTGCGTCAACAGCTATCACGGCGGAGATTTTGATATTCTGTATAAGCGATATTATCAGCTCCCCGACTTCTATGCCTGTCTGACCGAGTACACCCGGAGAGAGGACTGCAACAGGACGCAGCTTATCAAGACCTGCCGAACGGGCAATTTCACCGCTTATATGTCTTGTCGCAAGCACAGAATCAGCACTCTTAGGCCCGAGTGAATCGGGGGTTATTTCGGTATTTCCTATGCCTATGACAAGAATCGTACCGTTTTTGGGTATAAGGGGTTTTATTTCGTCGGCAAGGGCTTCGATTTGCTCCTTGACATCGCGAAAATTATCCGTCAGAGGAAGTCCTTCGGCGGTAATATATCTGCCTTTGGGTTTTCCGAGCTTTTCAGAGGCGTTTTTGCTTTGAATATGAAGTCTGCTTATTTTCATTATTCCTTTGGATACCGTATCCATTTTTACTCCGCTTGTGTCTCCTCCGCTTATTTCATGGGCCTCAAGGGCAAGGTCTGTTCTGTAATTCATAATATTCCTCCGTAAATCTTTCTTTATTAAATTGTTGCCGGGCAGTCTATTGTTTATTCAGGGCACATAATTCATCTTTTTTTGACAAGTGAGAATAAATTAACAAAAAGAATATGCATTAATTCGTTAAATACGTCAAAAATAATTGTTGACAGTGATAATTGTAAGAAGTATAATTAAGCATGGAATATTGAGTACTTAAATGTGCAAATATCGGAGGAAAAAATGAAAAAGCTTACTTTGTTTATTTTGACATTTGCCGTTATTATGATGTCTTTTGTTTCGGCAGGTTGTAATGAGGGAACCAAGGAGGGCGCTGCTTCGGATGCAGAAGGGCAAAAATCAATAGTTGAGGAATCGTCCGAGGAATCAAGCAATCAGGTCGATGATATAAGTGTTGTTGAGTCAAAGCCCGAGATAACAAAGGCTCAGCTTAATGAACTCGATACCTTCATATCGTCATACAAGGATGTGCCGGAGTTTACGTTTCAGGCAGAATCGATTGACGCCAAGGAAATAACAAACAAGAAAAAGATTATGCTGATTCAGGATAATTCAAATAATACCTATACATCCCTTGTAGCCGGTCAGTTTAAAAATGCCGCAAAATCGGCAGGATTTTCTAAGGTGATCAGTGATGAATCGGACGGAACGGTTTCGTTTTACAGTGAAGAGCTTGAAAAAGCAATAGACTCAAGCGACATTGTAGTTATGTATGGGGATATAGATAAGGATGCTTTGGCAACCGATATAGAGCGCACACAGGCAAACGGTAAAAAGGTCATCTCTGCCGGAAATCTGGGTAAGGATGAAAAAGATCATTATGTAGACTACACCATGCCTATAAATTATCAGCTTGCGGGAAGGCTTCTTGCGGACTGGTCTATTACCAAGAACAAGGGCAAGGTGAACGCCCTTGCGATAAATAATTCGGATTCAATACTTTCAAGCTCTATATATAACGGTTTTGCGGATGAATTTAAGAAATATGTAACATCCGGCTACTGTACTGTTTTAAGTGGTTCGTCACTTGAGGTAGATAACGGATTATCCTCAAAAATAAGGCAGGCAATAGAAAATGATCCTAATCTTAATTACATTGTCGTACTTGATGAATCAATGATAAACGATGCGATAAGCGGAGTGGAGCAATCCGGAAAGAATATTAAAATAATTTCAACAGGAGGAAGTATTTACGCGCTTCAGGCGGCCGAAAACGGGAGTCTTGAGATGCTCGTTGCCCAAAGCTATGAATGGACGGCATATGCTATGGTTGATTATGCTATGAGGATAATGAATAAAAATGAGCTTCCGAGCGAACAGGATGTACCTGTCAGAGTAGTGACATCGGAGTCAATTAAAAACGATCTTGAGAAAAATACCTATGAGATAGACGGCTTTTATGAGATATGCTTTGGCTCTAATTTTATAACCGGGTACAGCGGCCTTTGGAATTTGTGATAAAAAGCTATGTTATAACGGAAGACAGCTTACACTGTGAGCTGTCTTCGATTATATATACGGTTAATTGTTGCTTTCTTGCCGACCTGCAATATGCGGGTCGGTTTTGATTATCAACTGACTTTAAAGGGTATCAAGTATTTTTTTGTGCTTGAAAAAGTATATATTTACGAGACATAAAAAGCTTTACGTTCAATATGATTATAGTGATATGCTGTATATATGTACTATATTTTTCATTTTTATTTGCTTTTCTCAACAAAATTTTATACAGATATTGACATTATTGGAGAATTTGTAATATAATTAATCTTAGGATAGGGGTATGGAATTTGCTTGAAGTGTCAGTCATATGTTTTTTGACGTCACTGAGTTTAAGTGATGACCGCACACCGTCATCCGACGCCGTTTTACGCCGCAGGGCGGCCGGGTGAACATTTAATCATTTTCTTAGGCGTAGAAAATTATTGTATAATATCTGTGCAGGAGGGTATCTATGAAAATTTGTGCTAATTGTGGTTCTGCGTTCCCGGACAGTGTGACGTTTTGTCTTAACTGCAATTCCAAAGAATTTAAGCTGTTTGTTATGCCCGACTTAGATACACCGGAACCTGAAAAACCACATATAGAATATGATCAGTATGGCAGACCCATAGGTCAGCAATATGAAGAACCGCAGTATGAACAGCCTCATTTTACGGAGGGTTTTTCTGAGCAATTTAATGACCCATTTGGTGACAGTTACTCCGATAGCGTGGAACATCCGCAATATATTGAACAGTATACTCCACAGAGTCAACAGTATCAGCCCCAATATGGGCAGCCGCAGTATGGGCAGCCCCAAGTACAGCAGTATCAGCCACAGTATAGACAACCCCAGGTACAGCAGTATCAGCCGCAGTATGGACAGCCGCAGGTACAGCAGTACCAACAGCAGTATGAACAGCCGCAGGCACAACAGTACCAACAGCAGTATGGACAGCCGCAGGCACAACAGTACCAACAGCAGTATGAACAGCCGCAGGCACAACAGTACCAACAGCAGTATGGACAGCCGCAGGCACAACAGTA
>CANRDH010000043.1 GCA_947629295.1 uncultured Clostridia bacterium | reverse complement strand
AACAGCGAGCAGTCGGGGGACAATGAGGTTTCTGAGGATAGCGAAGCTTCCGATGATCCGATAATAGGCGGACAATCCGAAAATGATAATGCTCAAAGCGGAGGAAACGGAGATAATCAGCAGTCGGAGAATATATCGGGAAATGACAGTACATCAACAGTAACGACAGGAGAAGGCGAAACAGTATTTCCTATTCTTGTACTGATTACGGTATCTGCACTTATTGCGGCATTTGTATATAAGAAGCCGAAGTCTGACAGATAAAAAAATAAACAGCAGGCATCTTGACGGTGACTGCTGTTTGTGATACCTACTAATATATTTTCCGGAATACATCAGGAAAGCGGTATGAAAATGAAAGATTTTTGGAGTAAAAATAAAAAAAGGCTAATGGTCGGCATAGTAACGGCAATAGTACTTGCGGCGGCATTTTTTATAGGAGGAAACGGTAATAATCGGAATGATATACCCGTGACTTCTTCAACTGATATGTCGCAGCAGTCAAGGTCAGCGGCTGAAAAAAATACCGTTAATAGTAACTCGGCGGATGAAAAAGAAAGCAATATTCAGTCCTGTGAAGAAACCGCTGCCTCCGAAACTTCAAAGCCGGATTCTGAAAATACAAGCCAATCATCCGAAAAATCAGACAGTCGGCAGTCGGAAAATGAAAAATCAAATATAATTTCGGAAGAGCATTCTTCACCCGCACAGAGCCATAACGAAAATACAGGCAGTGGAAATGAGGAAAGCGATGTTTCGGAGAAAAACGAAAATGAAAACGCTCCGTCACATGACAGCACATTATCCTCCGATAATAATTCTATTCAGTCCATACCTCATAAGCCGTCTGCAAAGCCTTCAACAGTCAAACCCGGTACTTCATCAAAAGCAGAAAGTAGTATAATATCCGAAAAATCGGGACCCGAAAGCTCAAAACCGATCCATCCCCTGCAGGAAAGCAAGGATAATAAGAATAGCTGCACATTTGATATAATATGCACAACAGCAATAAACAGCGGTGAGCTTGACGAAAGAAAGCTCAAGCTCCTGCCGTCCGACGGCTGTATAATAAGGGGTGCGAGAGTAAGCTTTGATGAGGGCGAATCTGCATTTGACGTACTGAAAAGATTATGCTCGGAAAAAAAAATACATCTTGAGTTTTCAATTACACCGCTGACAGGCGCGGCATATATTGAGGGAATAAATAATCTGTATGAATTTGACTGCGGGAGCCTTTCGGGTTGGACATACAGTATAAATGATGCATTTCCGAATGTGGGCTGCTCCGAATATATATTATCGGACGGAGATAAAGTTGAATTTCTTTATACCTGTAACCTCGGTGCGGATGTCGGAAATTATTATCGGGGGGAATAGAATGAATATCGGATTTATGAAATATCACCCCCTGACACAGTTTATTTTCTTTTTATCCGTTCTGCTTGTAACAATGCTGATAATGCACCCTGTTTTTCTTGCAATCTCACTTGCGGCAGGCAGTGCATATATTTTATATTCGGGAGGAGTAAGGGCATTTCTGAAAAACCTCGTAATGATGGTTTTTATATCATTGACGATAATAATTATAAATTCACTTGTAAGTCACGGAGGAATTACAATAATTACATATCTTCCCGACGGAAACGCCCTTACTCTTGAATCAGTCATTTTCGGCATTGCGGCGGCACTGCTTATGTCGGGTATCCTCAGTTGGTTTTATTCGCTAAATAGAATACTTACCTCCGACAGAATAATATATCTTTTCGGACGGTTTTCCCCAAAGCTTGCGCTGCTTATTTCAATGACGCTTAATTTTATTTCCCGATTCAGGATACAGCTAAGCTCAGTGCGTGCCGCCCAATATGCTGTCGGCAGGGATATGAAAAACGGTAAACCTATAGTAAGAATAAAAAACGGAATAAGGATATTTTCAGCTATGATACAGTGGTCGCTTGAAAATTCCGTGGATACTGCCGACTCAATGAAAAGCCGCGGCTACGGTCTGAAAAAGCGCACCTGTTTTACACTTTTCCGCATAACATTGAGGGATATAATCACGATAGGAACGGTCATTGTTTCGGATAGCTATATCATATTTGCCTATATGACAGGCGGACTTGATTATTCATATTACCCCTATTTTGAAATATCATCCGTAAATATATTTACGCTGTCGGTATATGCCGTCTTTGCCCTATCCTGCTTATTGCCGCTAATTATTGATATATCGGAGGACAGAAAATGGAAATATATTCAATCAAAAATCTGAGCTTTGCATATCCCTCGGAAAAGAAAAAAGCACTGAAAAATATTTCCTTTGCTGTTTGCGAGGGTGAATTTATTACGGTATGCGGACTTTCGGGAAGTGGGAAAAGTACACTTTTGCGCTGTCTTAAAACTGCGCTTGCACCGTACGGAGAAAAAGACGGAAATATAAATTATAAAGGAAAGCCGCTTGATGAAACCGACGAGCTTATACAGGCAGAGGAAATAGGCTTTGTAATGCAGTCGCCCGATAATCAGGGAATAACCGAAAGCGTATGGAGCGAGCTTGCTTTCGGCCTTGAAAGCATGGGACTTGACAATTCGGAAATACGCAGAAGAACGGCAGAAGCGGCGGCATTTTTCGGAATAAAGGATTGGTACAGTGCAAAAATAAGCGAGCTTTCGGGAGGACAAAAGCAGATACTTAACCTTGCCTCAGTTATGGTAATGAATCCGTCAGTATTGATACTTGACGAGCCTGTTTCACAGCTTGACCCGATAGGTGCGGAGGAATTTATAAAGCTTATCGAAAAAATAAATAAAGAATTTGGCACGACCATAATAATGAGCGAGCATAATCTCGAAAGGGTATACGGGATAAGCGACAGGATCATAGTAATGTCCGACGGGAAAATTATATCCGATACAACGCCTGAGAAAACCGTACCTGTATTGTCGGAAACCAAAAGCGAAATATTTTCCTCACTTCCGATCAGTACACAGATATATTCGATAGCCGAAAGAAAATGCGGAAATCCCCCCCTTACTATAGGTGAGGGCAGGGTGTGGCTGAGAGAATATACGGAGCATACGGACACTAATGAGATAATACATAAAAAAGCCGAAAGAGATAAAAAAGAGATACCCATAATCGAGCTGAAAAATATATTTTACAGATATGGAAAAGGACTTCCCGATATACTCAAGGGTCTTTCACTTAAGGCATACAGAGGGGAGATTTTTTCGATACTCGGCGGAAACGGAGCAGGAAAAACAACACTGCTTTCCGCCATTGCAGGCGTACTGCGAGCGTATGACGGAAAAGTATTGCTCAACGGAACAGACAGAAGAAAGAAAAACGGAGATATTCCGAAAATCGCACTGCTTCCTCAAAATCCGCAGACGCTTTTTATAAGGGATACCGTAGAGGAGGACTTATACGAAACACCGGATAATCCCGATAATAATAGGAGCTTTGTTGACGAGGTCATAAGGCTTTGCGGACTTGAAGGTCTGAGGCACCGCCACCCCTATGACCTTTCCGGCGGAGAACTTCAGAGGGCGGCGCTTGCAAAGCTTCTGCTTACACGACCCGATATACTTCTGCTTGACGAGCCTGTAAAGGGACTTGATATAAAATCAAAAAATGAGGTAGGGGAAATTCTGAGGGCATTGGCAGGGATACGCGTATGCATAATAATCGTAAGTCATGACACGGAGTTCAGTGCGGAATATTCCGACAGATGTGCATTATTCTTTGACGGAGAGCTTATAGGAACTGATGAGCCGCATATATTTTTCTCCGAAAATACATTCTATACCACAGCCGCAAGGAAAATGTCAAGGGATATAATAGATAAAGCGGTTACAAAGGAGGATATATTATATGCTCTCGGATCGCCGCAGGATAAAAGTAAGGGAAAGATTAACGGTGATGATATAAGCAGGTTTTATCATAATAAACAGGACAGCGGGAATAAAGAGTATAAAAAGCATAAAAAAAACTCACCGCTTGCTGTTTCGCAGCTTTGTGCGGTAATATTATTCATCCTTTCCGTATTTGCCGTATTAGATCCTTTTAAGTGGAGCATAGCCGACAATAATTCGAGTGTATGGTATGCTCTGATGCTTATATCCGCACTTTGTATAATATTATTTGCAGTGCTTATAAATAAAAAGGAGGGCAATATGGAAATTCAGCGGATACGACATAAAAACAGGAGCATAGTCTTACCGCTGATTATAATGCTTGCCGCCGTACCGCTTACGGTTCTTGCAGGTATGTATTTTTTTGGTGATTCAAAATATCTTTTCATTTCACTTCTGATAATACTTGAATGTATATTCATGTTTTTCGGCGCATTTGAAAACAGACATATAAAAACAAGGGAGCAGGTGCTTTTATCCGTTATGTGTGCTTTGGCTGTACTGTCAAGAACGGTATTCTATATGTTTCCGCAGTTCAAGCCAATGATGGCGGTGGTCATAATAACAGGTACGGCGCTCGGTGCGGAGTCGGGATTTTTGGTAGGGGCGGTATCGGTATTTGTTTCAAATATTATTTTCGGACAGGGCCCCTGGACTCCGTGGCAGATGTTTTCAATGGGTGCGGCAGGCCTTCTTGCAGGTATTTTATTCGGCAGGAATATCATACCGCGCAGCAGACTTTCACTTTCAGTATATGGCTTTCTTGCGGCAATTTTTATATACGGAGGCATTATGAATCCTGCGTCCATGCTTATGGCGCATATGGAGCCGACAGCGGAAAATTTAGCGGCATTTTATCTCAGCGGCTTACCGTTTGACATAGTACACGCAATTTCCGTTGCAGTATTTTTATACATAACGGCAAAGCCGTTTCTAAAAAAGCTTGAAAGGGTCAAACTTAAATACGGATTGATAGATACAGTACATCTAAACTGTCAGACCCAATAATAAAAACCGGCAGCTCCCGCCGTTTACATGAACCTCCGCATTGTGACCGGAGGATTCAATATATATAATATCATCAGTTGAGATGTGTACACGTTTCCCGCTCTGCTCACGCACGGTCAGATGACTTACAAAGCTGTCGGTTTCACTTTGTGCGAATTGGGCGGGATCGTCTATTTCAAAATGTATTAAACATATATTCTGCCGCTTGACCGATATTATCACTTACCCTCTTGAAAGAAACGTCATTAAATGATAAAATAACCTTGGGGTGAGAAAAATGCGGAAAGAGTATCTTGAGGAGGCTCCCGACATTATAAGGGAGTTTTTGCTTTATGTTCAGAATATACAGGGTAAGGGAGAGAAAACGGTTGATGAGTACTACAGGGATTTGCGTACATTTTTCAGATATATGCTGTATCTGAGAAACAGACTCCCAAAGGACTGCGAAATTGACGACGCGGATATTTCCGTTATAGACCTTGATTTTGTAAAATCCGTAAGCTTCAATGATGTTCTTATGTTTTTCGATTATTGTATGCGTGACAGACAAAACGAGGCCGCAGCCCGCGCAAGGAAGATAACGGCGCTTAGAAGATATTTTAAATATCTGAAAGAAAAACAACATAAGATAGATAACGACCCGACTGAGGGGTTGGATTTTCCGAAAAAACCGAAATCACAGCCGAAATATCTGACGCTTGAGCAAAGCATAGAACTCCTCAAGGCCGTGGACGGCAAATTTGAAGTAAGGGATCGCTGTATATTATTGCTCCTGCTCAACTGCGGCTTGCGTGTGTCCGAAGTAGAGGGAATAAATGTGGGCGATATAAGAGGGGATAAGCTTACTGTTACGGGAAAGGGAAATAAGCAAAGAACCGTGTATCTTAACGACGCCTGCATTGCCGCAATAAAGGATTATATGTATGTACGGCCTGTAGAGGGTGTTGCGGATAAAAAGGCGTTTTTCATAAGCCGACAAAATAACCGAATAAGCACAAGGGCAATTCAGAAAATGGTATATAAATATCTCAGTAAAATCGGACTCGGAGATCAGGGCTATTCCGTACATAAGCTCAGACATACAGCGGCTACACTTATGTATCAGCACGGAAATGTCGATATAAGAGTGCTTAAGGATATACTCGGACATGAAAATCTCGGAACGACGGAAATATATACCCACCTTTCCGATAAGCAGGCAAAAGCCGCGATAGATTCAAATCCCCTTGCAAAGGTAATTATAAAGAAATAATTAAAAAACGGAGGAATTGACTATGATATTTTTGGAATATCCGAAATGCACTACTTGTAAGAAGGCAAAAAAATGGCTGGACGAGCATAGTATTCAATATGATGACCGACATATAAAGGAGGAAAATCCAAGCTTTGAGGAATTATCGGTATGGACTGAAAACAGCGGAATACAGATAAGAAAGCTGTTCAATACAAGCGGTATACTGTACCGCGAAATGAAGCTTAAGGATAAGCTGCCGACAATGACGGATGAGGAAATGCTGAGGCTTCTATCGACAGACGGAATGCTTGTGAAAAGACCGCTTATTATAGATGAAAAAATTATTCTTGTCGGCTTTAAAGAAAATGAATGGGAAGACAAGCTTGCGAATAAGTAATGATGGAGAACAGATATGAAGGATTATTTACCCGTAAGCCGTGAGGATATGGAAAAGCGTGGGTGGGATTATGTTGATTTTGTATATGTGATAGGAGACGCATATGTTGATCACCCGTCATTCGGTCCTGCAATAATAAGCCGTATTCTTGAGAGTGAGGGGTACAGGGTAGGAATAATATCACAACCCGACTGGAAAGACGAAAACAGTATAAATGTATTCGGTGAGCCGAGACTCGGATTTCTTGTCAGTGCGGGAAATATGGATTCAATGGTAAATCACTATTCCGTATCGAAAAAACGGCGTTCAAGAGATTCGTTTACCCCCGGCGGAGTTATGGGGAAAAGACCCGACCGTGCAACTGTTGTCTACGGTAATCTTATCCGAAGGACCTATAAGAATAAACCCGTCATAATAGGAGGAATAGAGGCAAGTCTGAGGAGGCTTGCGCACTATGATTACTGGGATGACTGTATGAAACGCTCTGTTTTGCTTGATTCTCAGGCGGATATACTTTCATACGGAATGGGAGAAAAATCAATAGTTGAAATAGCCGATTCCCTTAACAGCGGTATTCCTGTCGATGAAATTACATTTGTAAGAGGGACTGTTTTTAAAACAAAGAGCCTTGATGATCTTTATGATTATATAACACTGCCGGGCTATGATGAGCTTTGCGCAGATAAGCTGAATTATGCCAAAAGCTTCGGCATACAATACAGAAATACGGACGCATTTTCGGGGAAATGCCTTGTAGAGCCTTACCCGAACGGAGAATATGCTGTGCAGAATCCGATGTCATATCCGCTTACCACAGAGGAAATGGACAGAGTATATGCTCTGCCGTATATGCGTAATTATCATCCCTCATATGAAGCACTCGGCGGTGTCGACGCCATAAAGGAAGTTAAATTCAGTCTTATAAGCAACAGAGGCTGCTTCGGCGGCTGTAATTTCTGCGCCCTGACCTTTCATCAGGGAAGAATAATTCAGGCACGAAGTCATGAATCTATAATAAAGGAAGCGGAAATAATAATAAAGGATCCCGAATTTAAGGGATATATCCATGATGTAGGGGGGCCTACGGCAAATTTCAGAAAGCCATCATGTAAAAAACAACTTACAAAAGGGGTTTGTCCCGACCGTCAGTGCCTTTTTCCTAAGCCATGCCCGAATTTACAGGTGGAACATTCCGATTATCTTGAGCTTCTGAGAAAGCTCAGGTCGCTGCCGGGGGTAAAAAAGGTATTTATCCGTTCGGGAATACGTTTTGATTATATTATGGCAGACCCGGACGAAGCATTTTTCAGAGAAATGTGTGAGTATCATATCAGCGGACAGCTTAAGGTAGCCCCTGAGCATATTTCCGATAATGTTCTGAGGACGCTCGGAAAACCGGGAAACAGTGTGTACAGGGCATTCTGCAAAAAATATGCGGCAATAAACAAAAAGCTCGGGAAGCCGCAGTACCTCGTGCCTTACCTTATGTCCTCACACCCCGGCTCAACACTTAAGGAAGCGATTGAGCTTGCGGAATATCTCAGGGATAATAATTTAAGTCCTGAGCAGGTGCAGGATTTTTACCCCACACCCTCAACAATTTCTACCTGTATGTATTATACGGGAGTCGATCCACGCACAATGAAGTCCGTATATGTGGAAAGAAATCCGCACGGCAAGGCTATGCAAAGGGCTCTTATACAATATAAAAATCCCAAAAATTATGAGCTTGTTTATGAGGCACTGACCAAGGCGCACAGAACCGACCTTATAGGCTTCGATAAAAAATGTCTGATACGGCCCAAAAATACAAGGGATATTCAAAGAAAAAAGCAGGGCACAAATACGGCACTTAATGCAAAACAGACTGCTGCCGAAAAGAAGTACGGAATTTCGTTTGAGAAATATGACAGGATACAAAAGGCCGAAAATCTCCGTAATAAAAAAGGTAGGAAAAATGGGCGTAAAAACTGATTTTGTATAATTCATTTCGTAATTATTATCAATTTGTAAATTTGATGAAGCGCAAATCGAAATATATTGATTTTTGTTTGGGAATATGATAGTATATTGTCAGTACGATATATCGTCCTATTTACGGAGGTGCTGAAAGATGCTTGGAGTTTGGATAGCTGTTATTGTGGTGGCTTGCATATTGGAAGTTGCAACGCAGCTTCAGCTCGTCTCAATATGGGCTGCATTCGGCGGTGTAGCTTCTCTTGTATGTGAGGTATGCGGGGCAGACAGTACTACACAGATAATATTGTTTTTTGCCGTAACCTTTGCCGCACTCATTCTTACAAGACCGCTGGTACGCAAGCTTACAAAGAATATCCCCGAAACAAATCTCAATGCCGATATGAACATCGGCAGGATGGGTAAGGTTACAAAGATAGTTGATGAATCCGAAGGCTTATTCAGAATAAGCGTTGAGGGTGCGGACTGGTCTGCCGTAACAACGGATAAAAAGGTGCCTGAGATAGGCTCGTTCGTCCGTGTTGAGCGAATAGAGGGAGTAAAACTGATAGTTTCAGCAGTATGATTTATGGTTGGGATGTATTGATTCCAAGGAGGTAATTTTTTATGGAACCCGGTGTAATTGCACTTATTGTAATCGGAGTAATTCTGCTGTTGGTGATAATCAAGAATATAAGTATCGTTCCGCAGTCGAATGCGTATATAATCGAGCGTTTCGGTACTTTCTATAAAATATGGGGAAACGGTATCCACATGAAGATACCCGCAATGGACAGGATTGCAAAGAAAATTTCGCTTAAGGAGCAGGTTGTGGATTTTGAGCCGCAGTCGGTTATAACAAGAGATAACGTATCGATGAAGATAGATACGGTCGTGTATTATCAGGTAACTGACCCGAGACTTTATACCTACGGTGTAGAAAGTCCGATAATGGCTATTGAAACGCTTTGTGCAACAACGCTGCGTAATATTATCGGTGAGCTTGAGCTTGACCATACACTTACTTCAAGAGATGATATCAACTCAAGAATACGTCAGATACTTGACGAGGCAACAGATCCGTGGGGTATCAAGGTTAAGCGTGTGGAGCTTAAGAATATACTTCCGCCGCATGAAATTCAGGTTGCGATGGAAAAACAGATGAAAGCAGAACGTGAACGCCGTGCGAGAATACTTGATGCGGAAGGTGAGAAAACCAGTCAGATCCTTGTTGCGGAAGGCCATAAAGAGGCGGCGATACTTCGCGCTGATGCTATAAAGGAAACAAAGATACGTGAAGCACAGGGTGAAGCCGAAGCTATTCTCGCAGTCCAGAAGGCATATGCGGACAGCTTGAGAATGTTGAACGAGGCTGCTCCCACGGACAGAGTAATTGCGCTGAAAAGTCTTGAGACCTTTGCAAAGGTTGCAGACGGCAGGGCAACGAAGATTATTGTACCGTCGGAGATACAGTCTATGGCGAGTCTTGCGGCATCTCTCAAAGAGGTTGTCGTCGACGGAGATATAGACAAATCGGCTAAGTCGGAAGTGCCGGGAATTATGGACGGGGAACAGCCGTCTGCAGTGCAGCCTGTCACACCCGAACAGGCAAGGGAGGCACTCAGGGAAAAAGCAAGAGCAGCACTTGAAAAGAATGCTCCGGGAGTTTAAAAATAATAAAAGCAAGGTTATATTTCGGTATAGCCTTGCTTTTTTCGTAAATATAAGATAAAATATATAAGGAATATTTTTTTCCTAAAATTGAAAGAGGAGAGAATTTAATTATGTCTGAACAGAAAAAGGTTGCTGTCATAATGGGCAGCGACAGCGATTTCCCGACAGTATCGGGTGCAAT
>CANRDH010000042.1 GCA_947629295.1 uncultured Clostridia bacterium | reverse complement strand
CGGAAAATATAAAAATAAAAATGCCGATATTATAGTGCGAATGGAAATGGTGCAGGCTGAATATCACGGTCTTTCATATTGGGGTACGTCATTTGCCGAGCTCGGTCTTACCTATAAGGGAACAGAGCATATCCCGATAATGACGACCGTTGAGTTCAATAACCCGACAGACGGCTTTGCATTTACAACAAACGGCGGCGACCTGTTCTCTGAATTTAAAAACCTCGTCCGCGGCGATTGCCGCAGTCAGTTGATATCCTTAACCAATAACTGGAGCAGGAAAACCGAGATTTTCCTTTCTGCTGAATATACAGAGCAAAGCTATGCGACAAAGAATAATTATAAAAGTATAATTGATTTGCTGCATAAATATGCCACAATAAATATTACAGACCAATACGGCACACTGATATATTCCGGTCCTGTTTACGGCAATACGGATATTGACTCTGTGGGAACGGATTCCATGAAATACCCGATAAGCCTCGGTACGTTTTTACCCGGGGAGGTCAAATATCTCAATGTCAGTCTGTATATTGATACAGATATGGACGATAAATGCAGCAATCTTTTAGCACTTGTGAAATGGGTATTCAGTGCGCAGGGCAGCAGTACAGACGCAGACGACTCCAACGGAGGTTCGTGGAACGGCGAAAATTTTTATACATTCCTCACAGGAGATCAGAGCCGGCCTCTGCTGTATGCCGCAGTTATGATTGTTTCGGGCATTGCATTTGTTATTCTTATCAAGAAAAACAGAAAGAGCAAAGCAGAAAATTAGTTCGCTGCGATACATTCTTAGGGAGGTGAGAAATTTAATTTTGCTTCGAAAAATTTTTAATTATTTACAACATACAAGAAAAATCGTAAAGTTTAGTGCATTATGCCAAAAATATGCATGGTAAATTAAACGATATGCATAAATATATATTATTTATAAAAAAATGATTGGCTTTTTGTCTTTTTTGTGATAAACTAATAAAAAGGATATTCCAACTGAGGGACCATTGTACAAATAACCCAAAGGTCAAAGTTCGACCGATGGGTTTTGTGGTTTGTACCCATGAGATTGTCCGTGCAGTTAGAAAAATTTTTTATGAGTGTGGTGTATTTATGGAAACGACAGCTACAATACTGCAATTGACCAGAGGTCTTCTGATCCTTACCCCGGCTAAATATGATAAGCCCGAGGGCAGCGGATTTGCAGTAAAAAACAAAAGGCCTTCATTGGCTTCAACATTTTCCGTTCCCCAAATCTTCGAGCTGAATGATTCTCTTAAGGATCACCCCTATGAGAAGGCGGAGGAGCTCGCAGCCTTTGTTAAACGCTGCGCAGAGAGCGCAAGTATAGTTCTTGGCGATGTCTTTATCTGCATAGAGGATGAGGATGTAGTTATCACCAAGGAGTATAAGCATGCTCCCGCAAAGGAAAAGCTCCTTCCGACTTTCGCAAGAGTAGAGGCCGAAAAGGTTCTTCATCAGGATGTGGAAAATTATACCGTCCTTAATTTTGAATACGGTCAGCAATATGGTAAACAAAATAAAGGCAGAGAAATTTCCGCCTCATTGTTTGCTATAAAAACATCTATCCTTACAGATCTGAGAGCGGCTTTTTTGAATGAGGGTATTAATGTTGTGAAAATCGTTCCGCCCATTGCCGGTATGCTTTATACTGCTAAATCAGATATTAACTCGGCTACGAGAGTTGTTGCAGTTATAAGTATAGATTTTGCCGCTACGCGCGTTGTTTTGTTACATAACGGCGCACCGATTTTCCAACAGTCATATTCAAGCGTTCTTGAGGATATAGCAGAATTGTTCTCCCTTGAATTCGGCATGAGTAAGCTCGGAGCAATCGACCTTATCCGTCAGGAGGGTCTCGGTTTGTGCAGCAGGTGTAAATCTGCCAATACCAGTAAACAGGTAAAGATGATGCTTGATACGGCGGCACAGGAGGTTGTCAGAAATATCCAGTTGGTTATGTCTACAAACCGTGTTGACGTTGATGAAATCGTACTTATAGATTCACTTGCAAAGCTGCAGAACCTTAACAACTATTGCCGCCAGATTGGACTTACTGCTCCGTTGGAGAATGTTACAAGACTGTTCTCGGGCGGAAGTCTGCCGCCTGTTTCGGATTCTGCGGCGTCGGAGAAAAATTACGACACTACCTCGTTTATAACACTCAACGGTGTGCTTACAATGCCGCCTGCAGAGGCTAACCTCCTCATGGGCGAAACTAATATCCTGACCACAATGGCTAATGAAAGTACAAGCAAAATCGGCAAGATGATTACTGTCGGCGTCGGAGTTGCAGCGGCTATATGGATGATTGCGGTACTCGGATGGTGGGGAGCACTTGCCTTGCGTGAAAAAAGCGACAATGAGCAGCTCCAGGATCCAAACTATGTACCGGCAATACATCTTATCGAAGATGAGAAGTTCTGGACAAATCAGCTTGCCAATGTCAAAACCAACCTTGCAATGCTGCCCGATACAAGCCTCAAATCCGCTGATGTGACTACTGAGTTTTTGGCTCAGGTAAGAGATAAGGTCGTAGCCTGCACGGCGTTTAATATAGACAGCGAAAAGCACGCAATTTCAACAAGCGTTGATATTGACAATCTTGATACATTCGTTAAATTCAAGAATGAGCTTGTTGATACAGGCTATTTTAAACCTGAGGACAGTATGTCCATGAGTACGGTTGTCGATCAAGCATCGTCAGGAACGAATCCGCTGCAGAGATTAAGAGTAAAACTGACACTTGATGTAACGGAAGAAACTATACTTGCTGCCGAAGAAGCGGCTGCCGAGACTGATAATAATGATTCTGCAAGTTCCGGTGATACAGGCTCAGGCGAGGCATCAAGCACGGAAAGCAGCGATGCGTCAGGTGCAAGTTCCGACAGCAGTAATGCCTGATATAACTCGACGGAGGTAAATTAAAATGGATAAAAAACAGTCGTTTACAATACCTAAGTTTGTATGGGTACTTTTAATTATTCTGGTGGCATGTATCCTCTTCCTGATCTTAGTTCAGATACCGTTTAATCAGAAAATAGACAAATATAATTCGGATCATGCATCTGCTGACGCACAGATAAAAATTTATAAGGATTATCTTGCACGTTCCAAAGAGGTCCAGGCAAGCATAGTTTCGATGAAAAAGGAATGTGAGGAAAAGAATAAAGCCCTCACCATCAATGCTGATAAAACGGCGGACGATATAAGAGATATGCTTAAGGATCTTGATTATGATTTGTCAAGCCTTTCTATCAATGAAAGAAGGCCGGACAGCGAGGGCAGAGTGTCGGCCACCGGCGACCCCCTCTATGTAACAACAATAAAATTTTCCTTTATTTCAACGGAGAAGAAGCTTATTGAAACACTCAAATATTTTGAATCCGAATCCGACGGTTCATATTTTGTAAGTAAAATAGCAGTGTCCGAGCAAGAGGAATCTGAAAAAGGTAATGATGTTTCACAGCAATCCGTTGCGAGCGCTGACAAACTTTATGTTACATCACTCGAGATACAGTTGTACTTCTTTGATATGACAAAGAATCAGGCGATTGCTTCCGGTTCTTCCGGAGCTTCCGATTCTTCGGGAAGCTCGGCATCGTCAGCAGCATAATAGTTCGGAGAGATTCAAATGCAGCCATTAAGTTATCTGGCATCACCTGTCGGAATTGTATGGGTGATAATGTGTATACCGCTGGGATTTGCTCTTACTGCACTGGGTTATTATATTATAAATCACGTACCGGCAAAATGGCTGTGCGATTATAATGAAACCCCGTCTGAGGAGCTTTTATCCGGAAAGCGCGTAAAATATCTGCCGTGGGGTATAGCGGTTTCAATTTTGATTTCTGCTTGCCTTGTGCTTTGCAGACTTCAGTTCAATAAGGGGTATGATATTTATTTCTGCCTGCTTTCACTGATTATTTTTGATTGTCTGCTTATAGCAATAGCAGATATAAAATATAAGATCATACCTGATCAGTTTACGATTTTTTTGGGAATAGTTGCCGCTGCGATAAGCGTATATGATATTGTACGGGGATATAATATACTTCACTGTGCATGGTGGTCGCCTCTTGCAGGAGCAGGAATAGGCGCAGCAGCCATGATTATTATAGACCTTATAGGCATGATAGTATATAAGCGTGACGGAATGGGTTTCGGAGACGTCAAGCTGTTTTTTGCGGGCGGTATTCTGACCGGATTCCCGGGAACGATAACTGCGTTTATTATTTCGATATTAACCGCTGCAGTATTCTTTGTGGCAATAATAATTATATCGAAAATTGTATGCAGGAATGCTTCGGAATCGCCGGAACCGGTGACACAGGACGCCAATGAAGGAGCAGCCGGGCAGGCTGTGTCTGAAGAAGCGGTCGAGCAGTTGCCGACGGAGAGCGATACTGAGGGTACTGACGACGCACAATCGGATGAACCGGATTTGGACGAAGAAAACGGGGAAGAGGACGACGGAGCCGTTGACCTTGGCTCGTATCTTGCGTTTGGTCCGTATATAGCTGCGGCATTGGTGGGGTATGTAGTTTTATTTGATCTTATAAATTATTTGGTACAATTATATCTTAACTTATTCTAATTTTTATCGGGAGTTGAAATTATGAAAGCAAATCGTCTTAAAATAGGACAACTTCTTATTAACGCCGGAGCTATTACCGATGAACAGCTTGACGAAGCACTTAAGAAGCAAAAAACCGAAAGCGGCAAGCGTCTTGCAGACATTCTTATTGAGGATGGAATAGTTACCGAGCTGCAAGTTTGCAAAGCGCTTGAGCAGCAGATAAGAATTCCCTATATTAACCTTGACGATGTGCAGATACCTGAGGAAATTACAAATATTATTCCTGAAGATATAGCACAAAGACATATGGCTGTTGCTATTGAAAAGAACGGACGTTTTCTGACCGTTGCAATGGCGGATCCGACAAATTATAACGGTATTCAGGATATTGGTATTACAACTAAAATGAAGATAATGCCTGTTATTGCAGAGGGTTCCAAGATAACGGGTAAGCTTCGTGAGCTGTATGCCGCAAAAAAGGCTGTTGATGACGCTAAAGAGTTCCTTGAATCCAAGAGCGGAGGAAAATCCAAGGAAGAGCTCGAGGCTGAAGCAGCCGCAGCTCAGGATTCGGCAGCGAATGACCAGCCTATTATCCGATTTGTAAACAGTATGCTTGAAGAAGCTATTTTTACAAAGGCATCCGATATTCATATCGAGCCTATGGAGAGCTGTCTGAGAATAAGGTTCCGTATCGACGGTAAGCTGCAAATCTATATGGAAACTGCTCCTGAGCTTATACCCTCGGTAACCTCTCGTATTAAATTTATCGGTAACATGAATATAGCTGAGAAGCGTATCCCTCAGGACGGTCGTATCAAATACCGCGTAGGAGGTAAAGATATTGACTTCCGTATTTCCGTTCTTCCCTGTCTTTTCGGTGAAAAGATAGTTATGCGTATTACGACCTCGCTCGGAATGGAGCTTAAAAAGGAGAACATAGGCTTCCTGCCGGAGAACCTCGAAAAATTCAATCATCTTGTAAAGAGCCACAGAGGTATTATCCTTGTAACGGGTGCAACCGGTTCCGGTAAATCCACAACGCTTTATACGGCTCTCCATGAGGTTATGGGCGAGGATATTAATATTATCACGGTTGAAGACCCTGTCGAAATGATTCAGACGGGTATCACACAGGTACAGACAAATGAAAAAGCAGGTCTTACCTTTGCGGCAGCACTGCGAAGCATACTCCGTCAGGACCCTGATATTATAATGATCGGTGAGATTCGTGACGGTGAAACAGCAGGAATCGCTGTTCAGGCTGCTATCACAGGACACCTCGTTCTTTCTACACTCCATACATACGATGCACCGAGCTCGGTAGCCCGCCTTGTAGATATGGGTATAGAGCCCTACATGGTTTCGTCCGCTTTGCTTGGAATTATAGCCCAGAAGCTTGCAAGACGCCTTTGTACCAACTGCAAGGAGGCATACAGTCCTGACCAGAATGAGCGTATAGGTTTGGGACTTGACGAGGATGAGGAGATTACCCTTTACCGTCCGGTAGGCTGTGATAAGTGTAATATGAAGGGCTATAAGGGACGTATTGCCGTTCATGAGGTAATGCTGCTTACAACAACCCTCAAGAGGGCAGTTACGCAGGGAGTCAGCACCGATGAGCTCAGAGATATGGCAATAGAAGAGGGTATGATACCTATGAAGGAAAATGTAAGGCGAGATGTCCTTCAGGGACTTACATCATATGAGGAATATATTGACATGACGATCTCAAATGACTGATGAGATCTGCATATAAATGTGTTTCGGCACAAATTCATACACAGATTGGGGTAGATTATAATGGATTTTTATAGCCTTGTAAAAGAAGCCGTCAATAAAGGCGCATCTGATATTCATATCGCGTCGGGTAACCACCCTGCCTACCGTCTGCACGGTAATGCGTTTTTTACAAACGACCCTGCGTTAAAGGAGTCTGAGGTTACTGCAATTATTAAGGCAGTGCTCAACCAGTCAAGGTTTGAAACCTTCCTTGCAACGGGTGAAGCCGATGCCGCTGTTGAAATTGGCGAGTGCGGACGTTTCAGAGCAAATGCTTTCAGACAGCGTAATGGTACCTCCCTTGTACTTCGTGTAATTAACAGCGTTGTTCCTGAACTTTCAACACTGAACCTTCCTAATTCGATAAGAAAGACTCTTGACCTTAATTCAGGACTTGTACTTATGTGCGGACCTACGGGTTCCGGTAAATCGACAACGCTTGCAGCTCTTATAAATGAGATAAATAAATATAAGAGCAAGCATATAATTACGATAGAGGATCCTGTTGAGTTCTTGCATACGCCGAAGCGCTGTATTATAAACCAAAGAGAAATAGGTCTTGACAGCCGTTCATATCCTATGGCGCTCAGAGCTGCAATGCGTGAGGACCCGGATATTATCCTTGTCGGAGAAATGCGTGACCGTGAGTCTATTCAGATAGCGCTTACGGCGACAGAAACCGGTCACTTGGTATTTTCAACAGTACATACCGAAGGTGCGGCTAAAACTATAGACCGTCTTGTCGATATTTTCCCGCCGGATCAGCAGCAGCAGATTCGAGTACAGCTTTCTACCTCGCTTAAGGCAGTTATTTCACAGAGACTCCTGCCAAGAGCAACAGGAGGTCGAATAGCAGCATTTGAGATAATGTTTGTAACGGGTGCTATCAGTAACCTTATTCGTGAAAATAAGGTTGCAAATATCCAGCAGTCAATACAGCTTGGTCAACAGTACGGTATGATTACTATGAGCAAGAGTATAGATAATCTTCTTGCACAGGGTCTTATCACAGAACAGGTTGCTAAGGCATGGAACTTTGATATCGGCGATACTGATGCCAGAAGATAAGGGGTGAGCTGTCTTGAAGTATAAATATGTGGCGATGAACGCCAGAAATCAGAAAAAAGAGGGTGCTGTCGAAGCTGACACACAAAGCCAGGCAGTTGCCTTGCTTCGTGACAGAGGTCTTATTGTTCAGGATATCAAAGAGGCGGCGGGCTCGGATGCTCCGACAAGCATATGGCAGATGGATATGGGCGGAGACGTTCATAACAAGAAGCTTAAGAAAAAAGCTCTGCTTATGCTTTTTAACCAGCTTGGTATGATGATGAAGGCAGGTATTAACCTTTCTATGTCAATGCAGATAATGATTGATTCCGAGAAGGATGTTTCCATGCAAAAAATCCTTCGTGAGATCAATGAGAACCTGTATAACGGTTTTACCCTTTCTCAGTCAATGAAAAACTTTGCGGGTTTTCCCGGTGTTTATATAAGTATTATAGAGGCCGGTGAAGCAAACGGTCGTCTTGACTCGGCGTTCCAACAGTGTGCGCTTATATGTAAAAAGGATATAGCTCTCTCCGGAAAGCTGAAAAGTGCGTTTACATATCCTATTTTCCTTATCGTACTTGTTGTTGCACTTATTATAATACTTTGCGGATTTGTTCTTCCTACGTTTAAGGATACATATGGATCCTTTGGTGCGGAACTCCCGGGACTTACACTTGCAATAATGGCATTCTCCGATGTGCTTATCGGATATTGGTGGCTGCTGATTATAATTGCGGTGATCATAGGATTTTCAGTTGTTACGCTTAAAAAGAATAATGCGGACTTTCAGATGTTCCTGGCTAAGCTGTCCCTTAAAATTCCGTTGGTAGGTCCCATTATACGTCAAAGCTCACTTGCTCGTTTTTGCCGACTGATGTCCACCCTTACCGATGCGGGTATACCTATTCATAAGGCTATGGGACTTTCTCGTGACGCAGTTCCCAATATCTATGTAAAGGAGCAGATTCAAAGCGTTATCGATGATGTACAGATAGGTATTGCTATCAATGAAGCTATGGCAAAGCACCCGGTTTTTGATCCTATACTTGTATCGATGATCCGTGTCGGTGAGGAATCCGGTATGCTTGGTGACTCCCTGTTTAAGATGGCAGAGCTGTTTGAGGAACAGAGTGATGAATCTACTCAGAAACTGACGGATGCGATGACGCCTGTTATGACTGTTGTAATCGGTGTAGTTGTAGGTACAGTTGTTGTTGCAATGATTCTTCCGATGTTCGGTATTTACGGTGTCATAGACACGGCAACATAATACTGTGTTGCTTTATCCCCGTTTTTTATGTGATTTGAATGGGGCAGGCTCTTGGTACATTGACGGATTACTGTCAGTGTACCGTTTGCCTATCACAGATATTAATATGCCTAAATTGTTCCGGAGATTTTTGTTTAAATTAAACGGTAAAAAAATATTGAATTACCCGGAATTTATTGTATAATGTATATGGGTGTATTTATTTTTAAGGTCTGTGTGGTCGTCTTCCGCCAGATATTATTCAGCATACGGGAGGAATTGCAATGAAACAAAAAATATTGTTTAAAAACATAAAGTCAAAATCTAAGATACGATCTAAGAAAGGTATGAGTCTTGTTGAAATTCTGGTTGCTGTGGCGATAGTTGTAATTGTTTTTGCGTCAACGCTCGGTGCTATGGTAAGCGGTTACACGACTACTGTGTATAATGCAGATGAAAACAGGGCGGCCTTACTTAATTCGTCAGCGAATGAGATCATATTCAGCACTTTTAAAAAAATGAAGATATCAGATTCCGCCACCGCATTGAGTCTGGTTGAGGAGCTTGAGAATAATATGAGTACCCCTCCGGGAGCAGACCAGGATACTTTGGCGATGGCTGTTGCAAGTGCAATAAATGAAAAGGTTCCGGGAGCTGTTTTTGTTCCGCCGACTCCTCCTGCCGCTGCGGGCGGGGAATATACCATCAGTTTTGCTGACGGGGTGGAATGTCAGTATACCATTATTCCTGATGTATCGGCTCCTCTTTCGTTTAATGAGCCGGGCAGAGATGACCTTGAGGTTGTAGGTATAAAAATCATGACTTGCTTTGAAACTGCAAAGGGCAATGTTATAAGCGAAAGCTTTATGCCGTACAGTAAGTGATTTCTTTAAAAGTCGCCGGAAGGAGAATCAGGTATGAAGAAATTTAAAAGTAAGAAAGCGTATACTCTTATTGAATTGGTAGTTACGATTGCTATTATGCTTATAACCGCGGGTATGGGTGTCGGAATATTTGTTTCTACAATGAGTAATTATTCCACTGCATCTGTTCTTTCGTCAGAACAACAGAGAGCAACGGAAATTGAAGAATTTATATTTAGATATGCGCGTGTATGTAAGTCTATTTATTTTATTGACGGTGCTAAATCCGATACCCTTGTTGACGGTACGCACTATCTCAACAGTGTAGACGAGCTTGTGCTCTCTACGGACAGCAGTCAGTACATTAAAATGGAACCCGGTTCAAACTTTGCACAGTATGTCAGCAATGACAGAGATGACGTGACGGGGGATGTTGTTCCTTCTCCTATAATGTCTGTTGAAGGCGTTGATAATATGATATTCAGTATCTCAAAGCAGAAGGTTTCAAAAAATGCTTCAGATGAGGATGCATTTCTGTATCTGAACTACACTATAAACATGGTCGGAGGCTATTCTGTAAGCGGAACTGTTGTAATGAATAACTGTGAAAATGTACAGTCCACATCCGGCGGCGGTTACGATGACAGTTACGTTGAGGATATGGATGGTGAAGAGTTTGTTGTAGGAGAAGATGAATTTTATACAAGGGGTGTAGGTTTCTTAACATATTCGATCAGCAGTACTACACCTGATCCGGGCTGATAAAACAACAATAGAAACGGCTGTTCCGGGAATCCTTCGGGAGTTCGGAACAGCCTTTTT
>CANRDH010000041.1 GCA_947629295.1 uncultured Clostridia bacterium | reverse complement strand
AACAGCACAACTACAGTGTTTTTCATTGAAGGATTCATATTATAATTATTTTCAGGTGGAAAGATATGATTTAATACTTCTCAAGTTGCCGCAGGATACAAGTTTCACACCAAAGGAGGTGTAATATTCGGCTCTGTCCCCGCAGATCATTGTGTATTCAATAAATTGATGGTATATATCCTCATCAAGTTCGGGAAAAAAAGGTTCGGAGTTTTTTGCACTCAAATCTGGGAGAGAATTTATACATTCTAAAAAATACTCAAAATGTTTTTCATGAATTTCATTTTTTTGCAGTTTATTAAATTCATTTATAATATCTGCATTTTCCCCATGTTGGCTGAGGTCATTTTTTATATTATAGAGCATTTCCATAAAGCTATGTTTGAGGGCATATTCATAAATGAGTTTATTAGAACAGTTAGTGCATTTTTTTTCTGAGGATTTTGCACTATACTTACATTTCCACACGGGATAATGACCGTATTTTTTTGAATTATAATGTGATCTCATGAAATTGTTCCCGTTATCAGGGGAGCAGATACATCGGATATTTTTGAAAGGAGAACCGATTTGTTTATCCGAAAATAATTTATTATTATATATTTCCTGTGCAAGCTCCCATGTAGCCCTGTCAATGACAGGGGCGTGATGGTTTTTGATGTAGTACCGTGGAGCTTCACCCGTGTTTTTCTTCACCTTATGAGATAACATATCAACCGTAATGTTTTTTTGCATTTCCAGATCTCCAACGTATTTCTCATTTTTTATAATATCCAAAACCTGTCCGGAGTTCCATTTTTTATTGTTTACGGTCAGAAGTTTCTTTTCATTGAGACTCTTTGCGATTCTGTATGCTGATAAGCCGCAGATATATTTTTTAAAGATAATGCGTACCGTTTCCGCCTGTTTTTCATTAATGAGCCACTCTCCGTTTTTTCCCATATCATAACCGAGCATTCTGTTAAGATTTATAGTCGGTTTACCTTGACTGAAATTTTTTTGTATTGACCAGCGCACATTATCGCCTATTGAACGGCTTTCATCCTGAGCCATTGCAGAAAGTATTGTCAGAAATAATTCACCTGCTGTATCAAGTGTGTCTATATTTTCCTTTTCAAAATATACTCCCACAGGTGGAGTGAGAAGCCGCAGTCGGCGTACACATTCGAGGGTATCAACAGTATTTCTTGCAAAACGGGATATGGATTTTGTCACTATGTAATCAAGCTTACCGTTCACCGCATCATCAATCATCCGATTAAATTCCGTTCTTTTAATTCTTGATGTTCCGGTGATAGCTTCATCGGCATAGATTCCGGCAAAATGCCAGCCTTCTCTGTTTTGTATGAGACTTTCGTAATATTGCTTTTGTTTTGTATATGAGGAATGTTGTTCCTCATTATCGGTAGAAACTCTGCAATATGCACCTACTTTGATATTCATTCTTGTACGCAGATTACCTTCGCTCCAGAGAGAGGGCTTTGTTGCGGGAATAACGAAAACATTATTTTCTGCCTGTATTTTGTTTTTCATATAATCAGTCCTTTTCTATTAATTATCCTGAATTACTGTAGACGAGCCGTCGACCCATTCTACAGAATACCTGCTGTCTGCAATTGTTACGGATAAAACAACTGCATGAATGTAGTTGTCTATAATTTCCGACAGCGCAGGGGAGGTACTGCTATTAAATGCTTCAAGCAGTCTGTCTTTTTCGGTATAGTTATTCTCACACATATTTCGTGTGGGAGTGTAGTCTGAAAGAAATTTTTTTATTGATTGTTCGGTATTTTTCGCACCGAATTTGTTTTCAGATGCTTTTTTCAGGATTTTTACCGCTTGTTTTTGATACAGTTTATGTGCCGTGCATATTTTTATACCGTTATTTCTTGAAACGGACGGACAGAACCATATAGGATTTTTGGAGCTGTTGCGGACGTTGTAATATCGACCGCATTTCGAACAAATGAACAGACTGCTGAAGTTGCATCTCTTAAGACTGCCGTTTTTGTTGTGTCCGTATCTTAGGGAATTATTTATTCGTATAAGCTGAACTTTTTTAAATAATTCCCTGCTTATGATAGGCGGGTGGTGATACTTTATAAGGTATTGGGGAAGTACGCCATTATTTGCTATCACCTTATGTGATAGATAGTCAATGGTATAGGTTTTTTGTGTAAGTACATCTCCCGTATATCGTTCATTTTTTACAATGTTGGAAATATGTCTGCCGGTCCAGCCTTCATATATTCCGTCTTTAAGCTCACCCTTTTTTGGAAGGCGATTTTTTGTGCGTTTGTTTCCGTGACGCTTTGGCGGGGGGATTTGCTCTGCATTAAGTTCTCTTGCTATTTCTATATATTTTTTTCCGTTTGATACTTCGGTAAATATTCGTCTGATAACTGCGGCTTCCTGCGGAACGGGCAGTATTTTCTTATATCTGTATCCGTTGCCGATTATACTGTATTCGTTTTCACATTTGCGATAGCCGTAAATCGGTTCATTGGGCACCTCGCCTGTAGGATATCGTTTTCGTATGCTCCACTTGATATTTTCCGATATGCTTCGGCTTTCCTCCTGAGCTACAGCGGCTAAAACGGTAAGGACAAAAGAATTGACAGGTATTGCCGTATCAATATTTTCCTTTTCGAAATATACGCTTATACCCATTTTATGAAGCATATCAAGTGTTCTTAAAAACACGGTTGTATTTCTGGAAAAACGGGATATTGACTTACATATTATACGGTCAATCCCGCCTTCCCTGCATTTGCGCAAAAGAGCGTTGAAACCGCTTCTGCCGTGTTCGCAAGTTCCTGAAACGGCATAATCGGAATATATACCACCGGAAATATTCTGTGGGTATCTGCTCAGTAAATTGTAGAAATACTGTTTCTGAGTATCATATGAATTATCCTGATTTTTTTTATCGGTCGATACCCGGATATATGCCACGACGCAAAGAGGTCGGTCGGGCAGGGGAGTACTTGTCAGGTCGGCTATAGAAACATATCTGTCCTGCCGGTTTGATAAATTTTCCTGATTTGTTTTTGACATAGGTTATCACTGCCTTTTCTGTTATTGTTAAAAGCTTTGGCTTTCACAAATATATATTAATATTTTTTTCTTAAAATTTGAATAGTGTTAGAAAAGTGTTACCCAATATTTTTTGACAAACTATTGATATATTAATAGAAATGAATTACAATCATATAAGTACAATTTTGTTTGGTATAGCTATGATAATGTGCGGGAGGGCAAAATGAATTATATACATCATTATAAATCTCCTGTCGGCGGAATAACACTTGCAGGAAACGGTGAAGCACTCACAGGGCTGTGGTTTGACGGACAAAAATATTATCCCGAAGATCTGAATAATAATTACAGACATTTGGAATTGCCTGTTTTTAAACAGGCGGTAAAATGGCTTGATATTTATTTTAGCGGTGCCTGTCCGGATTTTACGCCGCCTCTGTATATTGAAGATACAAAATTCAGGGAAAGTGTATGGAATATTCTGCTTTCGATACCGTACGGAAAAACAATGAGCTATAAGGAGATAGCAGAAAAGCTGGGTTATAAAAGAATGTCCGCACAGGCTGTAGGAGGAGCGGTGGGGCATAACCCGATTTCCATTATAATTCCCTGTCACAGAGTTGTAGGCTCAAACGGAAAACTTACAGGATATGCAGGCGGATTGGATAAAAAAATGTACCTTCTCAAACTGGAAGGTGCGGATATGAAAGGATTATATCTTTAGGTCTGTTTCCGACAGATTGTATGCGTTTCCTGCCTGAACGGCGCATTGGAGAAAGGGCTGTTTTTATCTTATGGAAAAGAATTTGAAGTAAAGGTGCGGTAGTATGGAAGCTAAAAAAAGGCTTGCGTTTTTTGATAATATTAAGGGTTTTTTGATTTTATTGGTTGTTTTTGGCCATTCGTTATATTACTTTGCAGATTTACCCCTGATTTCGGATATTGTAAGTATAATCTATGTTTTTCATATGCCTGCGTTTGTCTTTGTTTCGGGATATTTCAGCAGAAGTGAACATTCTAAAAATAAGGATTCGCTCCTTAAGCTGTTGTCAGCTTATATTATATTCAATACGTTATTGATGCTTTATTCCTTTTCGGCAAACAATACTTCCTTTTCGCTTACATCGCCGTATTATTCATGCTGGTATCTAATCGCATTAATTATCTGGCGTTTTGTTTCAAGGTATATTCCGATAAATAAAAAAACATTATTGATATCAACAGCGGCGGCACTTGCTGTCGGTCTTTTCGGAGATGTGGGAAATGTATTTGCAGCGTCAAGAACCGTGGCTTTTTTCCCATTCTTTATTATGGGTATGATGAGCAATAATAAGAGGACAGAAAAATTTATTGAAAAGAGAAAATTTAAGCATTACATATGCGGTATTATATTTGTATTGATGTCGGTCGTGTTCTCATTCTTCATTATACACAGTTATGGAGTGACGCAGGACGATTTGCAAATGTCCTCATATACAGGTACGGTTGATATTCTTAAAAGAATTTTAATATTTTTTATTTCGGCAATATTTATAACCGGTTTGTTTTTATGTGTTCCGAATAAAAAATTATTTTTTCTCACGAAAACAGGACGAGCAAGTCTTTCGATATATCTGCTTCACAGAATACCTACGCTCCTATGCAATAATTTGTTGGGTAATCTGAGCCGCAGTGAGTATATAATCCTTGCAGGAATTATTGAAACGATTGTCATAACTGCAATTTGCAATCTAAATATTATTTTTACAGCAATCAATAAGGTGACGGAGGCGTTTGTGGCTGTTGTCAGAGGTAAGAATGTTGGGAAATATACAAATATGATAAAAATAACCTCCATAATGCTTGCTTCGTTCATTGTAATTATACCGATAATTAATATATCTGTCCCGCAAAATACAGTAAATAATAAAGCAGAAGAAGCGGAAACGACGCAGGAGGACGCTGCGCCTGACATAATTTACAATCAAATTTCCGATGAACAGATGAGCAGGATAAGCAACAGCACGAAAATTCTCTTTGCGGGAGATCTTATTCTTCTTGAGGATCAGGTAAAGCGGGGATATAAAGACGGTAAATATAATTTTGACGATGTTTTTGAATATGCAAAAAAATATATATCTGCCGCGGATATTTCCATAGGAGTGTTTGAAGGACCTATGGCAGGAGAAGCGGCGGGATATTCGACGAGCAATTACGCCGACGGAAAAACTCTGGCACTTAATTACCCTGATGAATTTGCCGACGCGGTAAAAGAGGCGGGTTTTGATCTTGTGACAACAGCAAATAATCATTTCCTCGACAAGGATGTTGACGGAGCGATAAGAACACTGGATGTTCTTGATAAAATAAAACTGGAGCATACGGGTACATACAGGAACTGCGAAGAAAAAAACAGGCTCAAAATTATTGAAAAAAACGGGATTAAAATAGCGGTATTGTCTTATACCTATGGCACAAATAATTATACTGAGGATGATCTGCTTTCCGAAGAATATTCATACCTGACGTCACTTACGGCCGACCCCGGCGGAAAAAACTTTATTGAGGCAAAAAAGCGTGTTGAAAATGATTTTGAAAGAGCCGGTAAGTTAAATCCCGATTTGATAGTTGTATTGCCGCATATGGGAGAACAATTCCTTGATGAGCCGGATGATTACCAAAAAACATGGAATGATATTTTTATTTCCCTTGGCGCGGATATTATTCTGAATGACCATACACATTCGGTACAGCCCGTGGAGGTATCTGATGATAACGGAAAGGTACATATTATAGTAAATTGTCCCGGAAATTTTGCGAATATTTACCGCGAAAATTTCGGGGACGCATCAGCAATGGTTGAAATATATATTGATAATGAAACAAAAAAGCCAAACTGTGCCTCTGTAATACCCATGTGGACAGAATCACTTCCCGACGGGAATTACAGGGCAGTGCCGATTTATGAATTAATCAATAACGAAGCGGTCAGAACTCAGATTTCAACATACGATTTGGAGAGAATTGACGAGGTTCAAAGACATATAACTAAGATAATGCTCGGATATGAGATGTCGCTTGATCTTGTCAAGGAGAGATATTATCTGACTGCTGACGGTCTTTATTTACCGCGGTGCGAGCAGCTTCGGATTAATGAGGAACTCAAAAATACTGTGT
This sequence comes from uncultured Clostridia bacterium, assembly GCA_947629295.1. Classification (GTDB taxonomy): domain Bacteria; phylum Bacillota; class Clostridia; order Oscillospirales; family Acutalibacteraceae; genus UBA1213. The sequence goes on along the minus strand of CANRDH010000041.1, from coordinate 4,207 downwards.
TGTATGAAAAAATAGTTTCGGCGCAGAGCGTATGTTATGTGGGTGACAGTGTTACAGAGGGTACCAAAAACGGCGGATATGGCTGGTACAGACCTATTGAAAAGCTTAATGCACATACCTATGAGTGTGCAAAGGGAGGAGCGACAACAAAGAAAATTCTTTCCGTACCCGACAGTAAATATTCTCTTTATGTCGTGGCAATAGGCACAAACGACGTCAGGTATCGTGATGAGAATATTTGTGCAATGACAAAGGAAGAATATATTTCCCAATTGCAGAAATTTACCAATCGAATCCTGAAAGACAATCCAAAGGCGGAATTTTGTTTTATTGCTCCGTGGACGGCGCTGGAAAACGATACCGTATGTGCCGTCGGCATTAGTGAAAGAGACAGGCTTTTGAGTGAATATACTGCCGCTCTGAAAGAATGGTGCGGAAAAAACGGATACATATTCAGCGACCCCAACGAGTATATCACAGAATATCTTTCTGCCAACATTCAGTCTGACTATCTTATTGATTATATCCATCCCAACTGTACAGCGGGTATTGCTCTTTATGCGGAAAGCGTTCTTAAATATTCCCAACAGTAATCCCCTGAATCGGTTTGATGAAAGCAGAGCTTTTAGTAATTTTGCAGTGCCGGTCTTAAATCTATATCCTCTCAATAAAAGTGTGAGTTATTTTTCGGACAATCTATTATATTGCAATAGCATATTATCAATTCTAACAGACTATATTTATTTCTCACTTTTTTCCTGTATGCAGATTTCTATACATACGCCCCCACATGGTATCCATAGCCCCTATCAGCATTCCCATCTCGTCGGAACCTGCATATTTCATTTCAAAATCCAACACATTTTCAGAGATTCGTTCGGCCGCATCAAAAAGTAGATCCATTGTTTTTTCATCTTTAGAGTATAAAACAACCATATGCACAGAAAGCAGATCGCCATTCCCAATATATTTGCCACATAGAAATTAAGGAGAAGCTATAGGAATGTGCAGAGGTATTTGAAAAATAAACCGTAAATATATGCAACAGGACTACTTCCGCAGCGGCTCACGGTTTTTTATGCAATTACGGAAGTTAGGAAAAATATTATTTTATCACAAAACCGAAAAATGCCCCCTGTAATTTTTTACGATTACAGGGGATTGAATTTTACCTTATGAAATGTGTCGGAGTCCACGGTTCCCTTTCCGGCAGTCCGAACCGTTCCTTGCCGATGGAGATGCTTTTCATCAGAAATGACATATTTCTTGCAAGGTCACGCATTGTTTGCAGACCCTCTGCATCTTCTTTTGCCTCGCCGGGTACTCTGCCGTGTATGCTGTTCCAATACTGAGCGGAGGCAACAGGCATACCGCAGATCGTAAAATATTTATTCAGCTCGTCAAAGGTTGAGGAAAGACCCCCACGCCTTGCGACAACAACCGATGCACCTACCTTCATCCGCTTGTCAAAGTTTGTTGAATAGAAAAGTCTGTCAAGAAAGGCAACAAGAGTTGCATTGGCAGAAGCATAGTAAACGGGAGAGGCAACAACAAGTCCGTCCGTTTCCTCAAACCTTACGGCCGCTTTATTGACCTCATCATCAAAAACACATCTTCCCTTTTCGGAACAGCTTCCGCAGGCGATACAGCCGCGGATTGCCTTGTTTCCGATATGCAGTGTTTCAACCTCGATGCCGTTTTCCTTAAAAATACCTTCCATTTCTCCGAGTGCAATTGCAGTGTTGCCGTTTTTATGCGGCGAGCCGTTGATCATCAATACTTTCATAGCTATACCACCTTAATATAAACTGAGGATTTTCCTCTTTTAAATTGATTATACCATAATTTTCTGCCTCTAAAAACTATTTTAGGAAAATTATCAGGTGAAAAGCTAAATTACAGTTTTCAGATAATCATATACAGATTGCCTCGTATCGAGTGACATCACCTTTTTCGCTGCTTCGTCAGCCTTTTGTTTTGTCCAGCCTGAAATGCATTTTCTTACCTTGAGTACAGACGGTGCCGAAACACTGAATTCGGTAAGTCCGAAAGAAATAAGCAGCGGTATCATCATAGGGTCGGCGGCAGCCTCTCCGCACATTCCTACAGGAATGTTATTTTCTCTTGCACATTCTATGATCCTTTTTATCATTCTCAGCACACTCGGCTGAAGAACGGAGTATAAATAAGAAACATCGCTGTTGCCTCTGTCGCATGACATTGTATAACCTGTAAGGTCATTAGTGCCGATGCTGAAGAAATCCGCTTCCTTTGCAAGTATATCCGCTATGACGGCAGCCGACGCCGTTTCAACCATGATTCCGACCCTGATATTTTCATCGAATTCCGTACCCTCGGTACGAAGTTCGGATTTTATTTCTTCGATCAGTGCCGTTCCCTCTCGCAATTCCTCAATGCAGGTGATAAGCGGGAACATAATACTTATATTGCCGAATGAACTTGCACGCAGTATCGCCCTTAGCTGAGTTTTGAAAATCTCACGGTTCTTAAGACAGTACCTTATCGCACGGAAGCCCATAAAAGGATTATCCTCTTTTTTAAGCCCCATATAAGGAATTTCCTTATCTCCGCCTATATCAAGCGTTCTTATGATAAGCGGTTTTCCCTTTAGTATAAGCGCAGCCTTTTTGTATTCCCTGAACTGCTCATCTTCGGAGGGAAGGGAGGTCTTATCCATAAACAAAAACTCCGTTCTGAAAAGTCCCACGCCCTCTCCGTCAAATTCCAGAGCTTTTGCGGCGTCTTCCGGTTTGCCTATATTACATACAAGCTCATATCTTTCTCCGTCAGCGGAAACGGTTACCTTACCTCTGAAATTTTCAAGCTCCCTGCGCTCCCTCAACAGCTGTTCCTGCTTTTCCGTATACCTTTCAAGCTGTGCATTATCGGGAGATTCCAAAACCTCGCCGCTGCTGCCGTCAACTATAACGGTATTGCCGTTTTGTACAAGCTTCAATAAATCCGGTATGCTCATAACGGCAGGTATTTCCAACACCCTTGCGAGAATTGCACTGTGTGATGTTGTACCGCCTGTTTCCGTAATTATTCCTACTATGTTTTCCTTATTTATTCCTGCCGCCATTGAGGGTGTAAGCTCTTTGGCGGCAAGTACGGTTCCCTTTGGCGCTTCACTTATGTCTATATCATCAATTCCGAGAAGAATTTTAAGTATCCCTGTTTTTACATCGCGGACATCAGCCGCTCTTTGCTTTGTCAGCTCATCATCAGTTGAGGAAAAAATTGATATGAACATATCGCAGATATTTTCAAATGCCGACTCTGCACATTGTCCGTCATTTATCAGCTTTTCCACCTCGCCTGTAAGATAAGGATCCTTTACTATGCTGATATGTCCGAGCATTATTTCGGCTTCTTTTTCACCCGCCGATATTCTGAGTGAGTCCGCCTGTTTTTCCGTATTTTTGCAAAAGATTTTTACGGCGTCGTTAAAACGCTCTGTTTCAGCCTTTTTATCGGTTATTGCTTTAGGTGTATATTCGAGTGAATGTTCTTCTATAACCAATACTCTGCCTATGCCTATGCCGTCTGAAACACCTGTTCCCTTCAGCATATTAATCACCTCGTATTCCTCTGTTTTTGGATTTGCCATGTCCGTTCAGGACCGTTTTATTCTCCGAATCCGCTTTCGATAAGCTGCACAGCCTCCGTCATGGCTTCGTTTTCATTTTCACCGTCACATACAAGCTCTATTTCGCTCCCGCATTTCATGCATGCGGCTATAAGATTGAGCGTACTTTTGGCATTGTAGCTGTTTCCGTTGAAATTAACGGTTACCTTACACGGATATTTTCCCATAGCTGCGGAAAATACCGAAGCGGGACGCATATGAAAGCCCTGTGGATTTGAGATTGTAAGATTTTTTGTTATCATAATAATTACTCCTTTGAAATAAATTTTTGAAAATGAATAACATCATTCTGATACTTTAGTCATGCTCTTTTCGGGTCTTTTAAGAAGTGCTAAAAGAAGCATTCCGACAACCGAGCCTATAATCAAGGATACAAAGTACATAAGCGGGTTGCCTATTGTTGCAATTACGAAAATTCCTCCGTGAGGAGCCATAAGTGTGCAGCCGAACAGCCATGAAAGTCCTCCTGCAACAGCAGAACCCAGTGCACATGAGGGGATTACCTTCAGGGGATATGACGCGGCATAGGGAATAGCA
>CANRDH010000040.1 GCA_947629295.1 uncultured Clostridia bacterium | reverse complement strand
AAATTTTCCTTCTCTCCAAGACCGATTATGAGGGGGCTTTCCTTCCTGACAGCTATAATTTCATCAGGGTTTTCCATACTGATAACACCAAGTGCATAAGAGCCTTCAAGCTTTTCAAGAACCTTGATTACGGTATCTATGAGATCACCCTTATAATAATACTCAATAAGCTGAACAATAACCTCCGTATCCGTCATAGAGCGGAATACGATGCCCTTTGATGTCAGATAATCTTTGAGCTGCTGATAATTCTCAATAATTCCGTTATGCACCACGGCAAATCTTCCGGATTCACTAAGGTGAGGGTGCGCATTGACATCGGACGGCTCACCGTGAGTTGCCCAACGTGTATGACCTATTCCTACCGTACCCTTAAGATACTCACCGTTATTCGTAAGCTCCTTTAGTACCTTAAGCTTTCCCTTTGATTTTCTTACAACCAGCTTTTCTCCGTCGTTCAGACATACTCCCGCACTGTCATAGCCTCTGTATTCGAGCTTTTCAAGCCCGTCAAGAAGGAACGTACCTGCCTGCTCATAGCCAATATAACCAACAATACCGCACATATAAATCCCTCCGGCTTATCTGTAAATTATATCCTCACGTTTAGGGCCGTTTGAAATCATTGTGAAAGGAACACCCACTGCCTTTTCTGCAAATTCTATATACTTACGGCAGTTTTCAGGAAGCTCCTCATATTTTCTAATACCTCTTATGTCACATTGCCAACCCGGCAGTACTTCAAGAACAGGCTTTGCCCTTTTAAGCTTAGTAGTGGACGGGAAATAATCTATTTTCTTTCCGTCAAGCTCATATGCCACACATACAGGAATCTCATCAAGATATCCGAGTGCGTCAAGAACCGTAAATGCAACCTGAGTTGCACCCTGAACCTTACAGCCGTAGCGTGTTGCAACAAGGTCAAGCCAGCCCATTCTTCGCGGTCTGCCTGTCGTTGCACCGTATTCACCGCCGTCACCGCCTCTTTTGCGAAGCTCCTCAGCTTCATCGCCGAATATTTCACTGACAAATTCACCCGCTCCGACAGAGCTTGAATATGCCTTTACAACAGTTATAATATCCTTTATTTCATACGGAGGAATACCTCCCGCACCTACTGCGCCATAGCCTGCTATTGTATTTGATGATGTTACCATGGGATAAATACCGAAATCGGTATCCTTAAGCGAGCCGAGCTGACCCTCAAGAAGAATATTCTTTCCTCTTACCACGGCGTCATGCACAATATCGAATGTATTTGTAACATAGGGTGCGAGAGCCTTTTTATATTCCATAAGCTTCTCAAACATTTCATCCGAACTTATCGGCTCCTTATGATATACGTTCGTCACTATAGCATTCTTAACCTCAAGAATCCTTTCCAGCTTATCCCTGAGCCCGGTTTCGTTGTCAAAAAGCTCATTTACCTGAAAACCGATCTTTGAAAACTTATCGGAATAAAATGGAGCTATACCTGATTTTGTCGAGCCAAAGCTTCTTGAAGAGAGCCTTTCCTCCTCGTAGCAGTCAAAAAGAATATGATACGGCATAACAATCTGCGCCCTGTCCGATACAAGTATATGCATCTTTGGGACTCCGCTTTCAATAAGAGAGTTAATTTCTTTTATAAGATTTTCAACACTGAGTGCAACTCCGTTACCGATTATATTCATTGTTTTTTCATTGAATACTCCGGACGGAAGCTGATGGAGTGCAAACTTACCGTAATTATTTATAATAGTGTGACCGGCATTGCTTCCTCCCTGAAAACGGATGACCATATCCGAATCCTGAGCAAGCATATCCGTAATTTTTCCCTTGCCTTCATCGCCCCAGTTGGCGCCGACTATTGCTCTTACCATTTTTTTGCCTACCTTTCGTTCTGAACATTATTTTTAATCTGCACGAAATTTACCGGGTAAACCAATTTCCGTGCAATCATACAGGAGCAACAAGAACACGTCCGGTACCCCTTTAAACATTTACAAGACCTCCACCGGATGCGGCAGATCCTACAAGAGTTTTTGTTGTACGCTCTACTGTAAAATTAAGGTTCTGCGACCACCTGTTTTTTATGTACTCCCATCTTACTCATAAAATAAGCTGTCTGTGCCGATGTAGTATTGAACAAATTTTACTGTATCATTATTTAACACTCCTCAAACATTTATTTCCGCCGTTTCTGTTTTCAAATCCCCATATTGTGCAAGTGCAGGTGCGACAGTTTCCCTGAGAAAATCCTCTGTCTGCTGCGGCGCTCTGCCCACATATTTTTCGGGAAGAAGAATTGCTTCAAGTTCTTCAAGCGTAACACCGAATGAGGGGTCGTTTGCTATTCTTTCGAGGAGATCATTCTTTCCCCCGTCTGATTTTATAACACGTGAAGCAGCCATCGAATGTTCTCTGATTTTTTCATGCAGTTCCTGTCTGTCGCCGCCTCTCTTTACTGCGTCCATCATGATATTCTCGGTAGCCATGAACGGCAGCTCATCCCTAAGATGCGCAGTTATTACCTTATCATACACAACAAGACCGTTGCTTACATTCATATAAAGGTTAAGTATGGCATCAACAGCGAGGAAAGCCTCCGGTATACTCAATCTCTTATTAGCAGAGTCATCCAGAGTTCTTTCAAACCATTGTGTTGCCGCTGTAATATAGGGGTTAAGTACATCAGCCATTACATATCTTGCAAGAGAAGCCATACGCTCAGAACGCATTGGATTGCGTTTATATGCCATTGCGGACGAACCTATCTGATTTTTCTCAAACGGTTCCTCTATTTCCTTCATATGCTGAAGCAGTCTTATATCATTTGAAAACTTTGCCGCACTTTGTGCAATTCCCGCAAGAACATTAAGCACACGGCTGTCAAGCTTTCTTGAATAGGTTTGTCCCGATACCGCAAAGCAGTCACTGTAACCCATTTTTTCGGCAATAAGCTTATCAAGCTTTTTGCATTTTTCATGGTCGCCGTCAAAAAGCTCCAGAAAGCTCGCCTGTGTGCCTGTTGTTCCCTTACAGCCTAAAAGCTTCATGCTGCCGAGAACATACTGAACATCCTCAAGATCCATCAGAAGATCCTGTATCCACAGTGTAGCTCTTTTCCCGACGGTAGTGGGCTGAGCAGGCTGAAAATGTGTATAGGCAAGTGTTGGGAGAGCCTTATATTTATCCGCAAATTCCGAAAGCAGACGTATAGTACTGACAAGCTTTTTTTCAACAATTCTCAAAGCCTCGGTCATTATTATCACATCTGTATTATCGCCCACATAGCAGGAGGTAGCTCCAAGGTGGATTATACCCTTTGCGTTCGGGCACTGAACACCGTATGCATAAACATGGGACATAACATCATGCCGAACCTCTTTTTCTCTTTTCTCAGCTACTTCATAATTTATATCATCGGCATGAGCTTTAAGCTCATCTATCTGCTCCTTTGTGATATCAAGACCAAGCTCATGCTCCGCTTCAGCGAGAGCAATCCACAGCTTTCTCCATGTCTTGAATTTCTTATCGGGTGAAAAAATATATTTCATTTCCTTATCCGCATATCTTGAAGAAAGCGGAGATTCATATGTATCTCTCATAAATCATTACACCTTTCTGAAATTTAATATGTTTTAGTACCCTGACAGACAGATCCGGAGATTTTTTCACGGGTTATCTTATTATCGAAATCAACACCGCCGCGTTCCTTGCCCTCAAGCATTTTTTCGGGTATTGGTGTCGGGTAATTTCCCGAGAAACAGGCATCGCAAAATCCGGTATTACGTCCCATAAGCATTTCTCCGAGCTTATCCGGAGGAAGGAACCCGAGAGAATCCGCACCCGTAAGCCGGCATATCTCATCAATGGTATGTTTAACAGCTATAAGCTCTCCCCTGCTCGGTATATCCGTTCCGTAAAAGCAGGGCCATATAAACGGAGGAGAGCTTATACGAAGGTGTACTTCCTTAGCTCCGGCATTTCTCAGCATTTTTACAATTCTGTCGCAGGTCGTTCCGCGGACGATTGAGTCGTCTATGACAACCACCCTTTTGCCCTCAAGCACTGAGCGCAGAGGATTAAGCTTGAGACGGACGCTTTTCGCCCTTTCCTTCTGAGTCGGTTTTATAAAGGTTCTGCCTATATACCCGTTTTTAACTATACCCTTTTCATACGGAATACCCGATTCCTCACTGTATCCTATAGCCGCGTCTATTCCTGACTCCGGTACTCCGATAACTATATCGGCGTCAACAGGAAATTCTCTTGCAAGTATTCTTCCTGCCTCCTTACGTGCCCTGTATACGCTTATCCCGTCAATTTCAGAATCCGTTCTTGCAAAATAAATATATTCAAATACACAAAGAGATTTTCTGTGGGCTTTTTTGGCAGCTGTATTTATGGAATGGATTCCGTTTTCATCAACAATAACAATTTCTCCCGGCTCGACATCGCGTACAAATTCCGCTCCGCAGGCGGCAAGCGCACAGCTTTCCGAGGCAAATACCGTACTTTTTCCTAACTTACCCATACAAAGAGGTCTGAATCCGTATGGGTCACGCGCGGCTATAAGCTTCTGAGGACTCATTACCAGAAGTGAGTATGCTCCGTCTATCTGACCCATTGCCCGTTCGACAGCTGCTTCGACAGAACCGGATTTAACCCTCTCCCTTGCAATAAGATATGCAATAACCTCTGAATCTATCGTTGTCTGAAAAATTGCACCACGCATTTCAAGCTCTTTGCCAATTTCATACGCATTTGTCAGATTTCCGTTATGTGCTATTGCAAGCGTTCCCTTAACATAACGCATAACAAGCGGCTGTGAGTTTTCACGCACACTGCCGCCTGCCGTAGAATACCTTACATGAGATATAGCCATCTGACCGCTGAGCGAATCCAGTATTTCGTTATTGAATACCTCACTCACCAGTCCCATATTTTTATGTCCGGATACAACTCCCCTGTCATTTACCGCTATGCCGCAGCTTTCCTGACCTCTGTGCTGCAAAGCCAGAAGCCCGTTATAGCAGGCATAAGACGGTGATAGAATATCGTCTCCGTATATCCCGAATACACCGCATTCCTCATGCAGTTCCTCGGAAAAATACCCCTGTGAATCAATTTCCAAAGAGTTCACCCCACACTCTGCAAGCTTATTTACCAAGACCTATCCTGCGCATCATTTCCGCATAGGCTTCCTCTACGCCGCCGAGATCACGGCGGAAACGATCCTTATCGAGCTTTTCATGGGTTTTTATATCCCAGAAACGACAGGTATCAGGAGAAATTTCATCTGCGAGAACGATTTCACCGCTTGATGTCTTACCAAATTCAAGCTTGAAGTCTATCAGCTCAACACCGACGCTTTCAAAAAATTCTACCATATATTTATTAATATCGAGAGCCATTTTGCTTATGGTATCAATATCCTGCCAATCAGCCGCACCGATCGCAACGGCATGATAGGAATTTATAAGCGGATCCCCAAGCTCGTCGTCCTTGTACGAAAACTCAAGAACGGTTGTTTTGAGCTCCGTTCCCTCCTCAAGACCCAGACGTTTAGCCATAGAGCCGGCAGCCTTATTTCTTATGATGACCTCAAGAGGCACAATCTTTACCTTCTTGACAACTGTTTCCCTGTCGTTGAGTTCTTCAACATAATGAGTATGTATTCCCTTTTCCTCAAGAAGCTTGAACATAAAATTTGACATTCTGTTGTTCACGACGCCCTTGCCTGTTATGGAACCCTTCTTGAGTCCGTTAAAAGCAGTTGCGTCATCCTTATACTCAACAACGTACAATTCCGGGTCGGAGGTAGTATATACCTTTTTTGCCTTTCCCTCATAAAGAAGCTCTGCCTTTTCCATAAAAAAATTACTCCCTTCACAATATACATCCAATCCAAAATATTTCGCCCCGCCTATTACGCAAGCCGAAAACAAGGACCAAAAAACAAATATATTATACAACACCTTGGACTGTTTAAGCAAGGGATTATCCGGATTGAATTATTTTTTGACACAAACAACAATATATTTTGATTTTTTTATGTAAAATTACACCTTTTGCACAAAACATTGTTTTGATAATCTCTGAATTTTAGAATTTTTCTCATGTGCAATATTTAAGAAACCACAATGAAGAAATATCAGAAATCCAGCTGCAAGTTTTAAATAAAATATTTCATCAATAAGGAAAATTTTACTTGATTATCGGACTAAAGTATGTTAGAATTATTGTTACGCAGGCAGAATCGGGCGGTATACGGCATTATCTGTCGGACGTACCTGTTATGCAGGCGTGTTCTAAAAAAATTTCACAATTCTAAGGAGTGACAAAGATGTCATATGTAAGCGATGTACTTGAAAAAGTAATCGAAAAAAACCCCGCACAGCCAGAATTTGTACAGGCTGTTAAAGAAGTGCTCGAATCTCTCGAACCCGTTATTGAGGCTAATCCCCAGTATCAGAAGGAAAGCATTCTCGAAAGAATCACCGAGCCTGAAAGACAGCTCATGTTCAGAGTACCGTGGGTTGACGACAACGGTAAGGTACAGGTAAACCGCGGTTTCCGTATTCAATTCAACAGTGCGATAGGTCCCTACAAGGGCGGTCTCAGACTTCACCCCTCTGTAAACCTCGGTATAATCAAATTCCTGGGATTTGAGCAGATTTTCAAAAATTCTCTTACAGGTCTTCCTATAGGCGGCGGCAAAGGCGGCGCTGATTTTGATCCTAAAGGCAAGAGCGACAGAGAGGTTATGGCATTCTGCCAGAGCTTTATGACAGAGCTTTACAGACATATCGGAGCCGATACAGACGTACCCGCAGGCGATATCGGCGTCGGCGGCAGAGAAATCGGCTACCTCTTCGGTCAGTATAAGAGAATAAGAGATTGCTATGAAGGCGTTCTCACAGGTAAGGGTCTTACATACGGCGGTTCACTCGCTCGTACAGAGGCTACAGGCTATGGCCTTCTCTATATCACAGAGGAGCTTCTCAAGGATCATAACATAGATATAAAGGGCAAGACAGTATGCATAAGCGGCGCAGGTAATGTTGCAATCTATGCTACACAGAAGGCTCAGCAGCTCGGCGCAAATGTTGTTACACTTTCCGATTCCACAGGCTGGATTTATGACCCGGAAGGAATTGATGTTGCTGCAGTTAAGGAGATCAAGGAAGTTAAGAGAGCAAGACTTACCGAATATAAAAATTACCGTCCCAACTCCGAATATCATGAGGGCAAGTTCATGTGGACTATCCCCTGCGATATTGCTCTCCCCTGTGCTACACAGAATGAGCTTGATGTTGAGGCTGCCGATAACCTTATTAAGAACGGCGTTATTGCTGTTGCTGAGGGTGCTAATATGCCTACAACTCTTGAAGCTACAAAGAAGCTCCAGGATGCAGGCGTTTACTTCGTTCCCGGCAAGGCTGCAAATGCAGGCGGTGTTGCTACATCTGCACTTGAAATGTCACAGAACAGCCAGAGACTTTCTTGGACATTTGAAGAGGTTGACGCAAAGCTGCAGCAGATCATGGTTAATATTTACCACAATATTGCCGATGCTGCAAAGAAGTACAACCTTGAGGGCAACTATGTTGCAGGTGCAAATATCGCAGGCTTCGTTAAGGTTGCAGATACAATGATTGCTCAGGGTGTAGTTTGATTAATTCGGCTTTTCATAATTTTTACCTATAAATTTACAGACTGCCATACAACGGTGTATTCACCTGTATGGCAGTCTTTCTGTATTATTATCTGTTCAATAAATATATTCCGAGATTGAGATAAGCCGCAAAGGTCAGCCACAGGAGATACGGTATCTGTATAAGACCCGCTGCTTTATCAATCCTGTAAAAGCTTATTATCATCGCAAGCACCAACAGCCATAAGGCTATGATCCATATAAACGAGAACATATATGCCCCGAAGCCAAAGAAGAATACTGTCCAGAAAAAATTGAAAAATAACTGTACTGCATAAATCAATAAGGCTCTTGAAATATTTTTGTTGTTCTTAATGTAAACTCTTGCCGCACCTATTCCCATAAGAGTGTACAATACTGTCCATACTATCGGAAAAAGAAAAGACGGAGGCGACAGGGGCGGCTGCTTGAGTGTTGAAAACTCCGGCATACCGAGGGAGGTAATTATACCCCCGAGAACACCAACAGACAGGGCAATAGCTATTGATATGATATATGTCTTGTACTCTTTTATTTTATTCACCAACCAACTTTCCTTAACCGAATCGGAAATACCTTCCGCTGTTCTTGCAACGGCCGACGTATTTTTGCTTTTATAACCCGACACATTTCCACCACCATTAATAATATTTTATATATTATATGATTTTTTGAACAAATTATAACCGCAAAAACCTCCTCAAACGCCAAATTCCCGCAGGCAGCAATATAATGCTTTCTGCGGGAATTTTCGCCGTCTGCGTAGCGGTCAAAGGCTCTGACTTTGGAAACCGCAAACCTTTTGTAAAAGGCTTGATTTAAAACCTGAATTTTCAGTGCTGCTGTCTTTCTTTCTGCATTTTGAGCAGCTTGATTATTTCATGCGGCTTAGGCAGATTACCATACATAAGTACACCGATCTTATATATTGCCGCCGCAAGCATTCCCAAAAGATACACTTCTGCGACCTGTAAAACCAATGACAGACATATATCCCATACCTCAACATTTGTAAGAGAAACACGCACGAACATTGCAAGGGGTCCGCTTATAGGCATGTATGACAGTACATTCAAAACACTTCCTCCCAAATTTTCGGACTGCATCATAAAAATAAGTACTATATATACCACCGAAAGCACAAGAATAACCGGACTTATAAGTGTATTCAGATCCTCTGACTTTGAGGCAAAGGAAGCAAGTGCGCCAAGCAAAAACGCAACCATAAAATATCCGATTATAAAGAACACAAGGAAATATATGACTGTTAAAACAGGAATATTAAAATACTGTGACATAAATTCGTTTATGCTTCCGTCCGAACCGTACGAAACAGAAGCTATTCCCGTAAGGGCGATAAGTGTAAGCTGTGTAAGACCTGCAAGACCCGAGCCGATGACCTTGCCGAAAATCAGGTGAGAAGGTTTAGCACAAGTGATCAGCAATTCCATTGCTCTGGTATTTTTCTCAGTAACGACGCTCTGTGCAACCAACTGTCCGTATGTTGCAACAGCCATAAATGATACACACATAAGGAAATATACCGGCAAAAAGTTTTTGGTCTGATCCGTTCCGGTGGTTATCGTATTCTGTGTTATCTCGGGATTGAGAAGCTTTTCCGCTTCATCGGATGCAATACCGTGCTCACCGAGATATTTTATGCAGTACATATTTTTGATAATATCGTACAGATTCCGACCGCTTTCACTGAACATTGAATTATTTACGGTTATATAGCTGCAGCTGAGTTCCTCATCTATGTATACGGCAAACAAATACTCTCCGTTATTGACATTATCCTTAAGTGATTCCATATTCTCATCTGTAATTTTTATATCACACTCCGGATAAAATGCAGAGAACTCATTCCGAATTGTTTTATCATCATAAACGCTGCTGTTTACCGCAATAATACTCTTTGTTCCCTCTTCGTCATCAGTACCGCCGGCACTTGACAGCCCCGAAATAATACCTGGGATCAAAACCACAAGGAACACTGCCGCCATAAGCACAACAGTAATTATTATGAATGCCTTATTCTTTACACAATTCAGATATTCGAATTTCAGTATTTTAAGCATCTGTTTCATATTCCGCCCTCCGTATATTCAACAAATATGTCATTCAATGACGGCTCACACACCTTGAAGGAATCAATGTCAAATTTTTCCTCAAGTAAAGCATCCATAAGCTTCATCTTATCCTCGGCTCTTTTAAGCTTAACTCTTACTATAGGATCCTTTCCGTCCGTTTCCACCGTTTCACTGATACCATTCATGCTGTGTATGATAAACGGTGCAATCTTATCCTTTTGCATTGAGCCTATCTCAATCATATTTCTCGGATAGCTTCTCTTGATATCGGTTATATTTCCGCTGAGTACTATTTTGCCCGAATTGAGTATCGCTATATCATCACAAAATTCTTCTATGTAATTCATTTGGTGGCTTGAGAAAAGAACCATGGCGCCTCCGTCAATAACCTCCTTGATAACATCCTTGAGAAGCATAGCATTTACGGGATCAAGTCCCGAAAAAGGCTCATCAAGTATAACAAGCTGGGGATCACACAGAAGCGTCACGGCAAGCTGTATTTTCTGCTGATTACCCTTACTGAGCGTTTCAAGCTTTTTATCCTTATATTCTGACATACCCATTCTTTCAAGCCATCGCACCGTATTCCGGACCGCCTGTTTTTTACTCAGACCTCTCAGCATACCGAAATATATGAGCTGCTCCCCTATTTTCTTTTTCGGATAAAGCCCTCTCTCCTCGGGAAGATACCCTATACGCAGCTTATCTCTTTCAAAAGTCTTTCCGTCAATCAGAATATCGCCGCT
>CANRDH010000039.1 GCA_947629295.1 uncultured Clostridia bacterium | reverse complement strand
GTTAAATAATTTCCGAGGTGCAACATGATAAGAATTAACGGTATTTCTCTCCCGCTTGATTATGGGGAGGAGGATCTGAAAAAATATGCGGCTGATGCTCTGAAAATAAACAAAAGCGATATTGAAAGTGCAGGACTTAACAAAAGGAGCATTGACGCAAGAAAGAAAAATAATATACGCTTTGACGCGTCACTCAATGTCAAGGTAAGGGGTAATGAAAATTCCATTGCAAAGAAATGCTCAAAAGCGGCGGTTGTTGAAGAGTATAAATATATTCTTCCTCCGTGTAAAATTCTTGACAATCCCCCGATAATCATAGGAAGCGGACCCTGCGGTCTGTTTGCCGCACTTATTCTTGCACAGGCAGGACAAAAGCCTATTGTGCTTGAACGCGGCCGTGATGTTGATAACAGAAGCAGGGATATAAACAAGTTTTGGTCAGCCGGAGAGCTTGATACATCATCAAATGTACAGTTCGGCGAGGGCGGAGCAGGAACCTTTTCCGACGGCAAGCTTAACACCGGTACAAAGGATCTAAGAATAAGAAAGGTACTTGAGGAATTTGTAAATCACGGTGCGCCCGAGGATATCCTATACCTTGCAAAGCCGCATATCGGCACTGACAGACTTAAATCTACCGTCAAAAATATCAGGAAAAAAATAATATCCCTCGGCGGGACAGTCATGTTTGAAACAAGGGTTACTGATATAGAAAGCCGCAACGGAAAAATTACCGCCGTAACTGCCGAGCAGAACGGAAATAAAATAAAGCTGTACTCCGAAAATGTAATACTTGCTGTCGGACACAGTGCAAGAGATACATTTGAAATGCTTGTTAAAAATAATATTGCAATGGAGCAAAAGCCGTTTTCCATTGGTATACGAATCGAGCATTTACAGGAAAATATCAATAAGGCTCAATACGGAAGGTTCAGCAATAATATTCATCTTCCTGCGGCTGATTATAAGCTTGCCGTACATCTTTCAAGCGGCAGGGGCGTATATACCTTCTGTATGTGTCCGGGCGGCTATGTTGTTGCGGCGGCAAGCGAAAAAGGCAGACTTGTAACAAACGGAATGAGCGAATATGCCCGTGACGGAGTTAATGCAAATTCCGCCGTTCTTGTAGCGATCAATCCAAAGGATTTCGGAAGTGAGGAAATTCTTGCCGGAGCTGCAATGCAGCGGAAGCTTGAAGAAGCCGCCTTTAAGCTCGGAGGGGAAAACTATTCTGCTCCCGTACAAAGGGTTTGTGACTTTCTTGACAAAATGCCCTCCTCATCTGTCGGTTCCGTTATTCCGAGCTACAAGCCCGGGTACACCATGACAAATCTCGACGGTTGCCTGCCCGTATTTATTACCGACTCCCTGCGTGAAAGTCTGTTATTATTCGACAGAAAACTCAAAGGCTTTGCCGATGGTGACGCTGTTATGACAGCGGTTGAGAGCAGAAGCTCCTCACCTGTCCGAATAATTCGTAATGAAAAAATGCAGTCTGTTTCTATGGAGGGACTGTACCCCTGCGGAGAAGGTGCAGGATATGCCGGAGGTATTATGTCCGCCGCTGTTGACGGAATAAAGGCGGCAGAGATGATATTGTTGTCCGATACAAAATAAACAGGCTGTTATACTGCTTGATAATTACGGCTTTATATGATATAATTTAAACGAAAATCAGAAAAATATTATTGGGTGTGATAGAATGATAGCCGTTATTGACTACGGTGCAGGTAATCTGCAAAGTGTAATTAAGGCAATGAATTATATTGGCAGCGATTGTATTGTTACAAATGAAAAGGACATAATACTTAATTCTGACGGAGCTATTCTTCCGGGCGTAGGCTCTTTTGGAGATGCTATGGACTGTCTTAGTAATTCCGGCGCCGATGAGGCCGTAAGGGAATTTATTAAAACAGGAAAGCCGTTTCTCGGGATCTGTCTCGGACTTCAGCTTTTATTCGGCGGAAGTGAGGAAAGTCCCGGCGCTATCGGTCTTGGTCTTCTCAAAGGAAGCATAACAAGAATACCGAATGACGGCGGCAGGCTAAAAATCCCGCATATGGGTTGGAATTCTCTCGATATCCGCAAGCATGACGGACTTTTTAAGGATATTGATGGAAGTCCTTATGTGTATTTCGTACATTCATATTTTCTCAAAGCAGAGGACGAAAATATTGTATCGTCAAGAACAACCTACGGCACACAAATAGATGCATCTGTCAATTTTCAAAATATATATGCTACGCAGTTCCACCCCGAAAAAAGCGGTAAGGTTGGCTTGCAGATTCTCAATAATTTTGTTTCAATAACAGGGAGGTAGAAATTATGTATGCAAAAAGAATAATTCCCTGTCTTGATGTCAAGGACGGCAGAGTTGTAAAGGGTACGGGATTTGTCAATCTCAGAGATGCAGGTGACCCCGTGGAATGTGCAAAGCTGTATAATCAGGAGGGGGCGGACGAGCTTGTGCTTCTTGATATAACGGCTTCGAGCGATGCAAGAAATATTATAACCGATATTGTACGCAAGGTTGCCGACAGTGTGTTCATCCCCTTTACAGTCGGCGGAGGAATAAGGACTGTTGACGATTTCACGGATATCCTCAGAGCAGGAGCGGATAAGGTTTCCGTAAATTCCGCAGCGGTACACAGACCCGAAATTATAAACGAGGCGGCATATAAATTCGGAAGTCAATGTGTTGTATGTGCAATAGACGCCAAAAGACGTACACACGGCAGCGGCTGGGATGTATATATAAACGGCGGAAGGATCAACATGGAGAAGGACGCCGTAAAATGGGCTGTAGAAGCCGAAAAGCGAGGTGCGGGAGAAATTCTGCTTACGAGCATGGACTGTGACGGTGTACAGAACGGATATGATATTGAGCTTACAAGAGCAGTTTCCGAAAGCGTTGGTATTCCCGTTATAGCTTCGGGCGGTGCGGGCAAAATGGACCACTTCTATGATGCATTTACCGAGGGCAAGGCTGACGCTGTGCTTGCGGCGTCACTGTTTCATTTCGGAACGATATCCATAGGCGGTCTTAAGGAATATCTTGATAACAGAGGTGTTTCCGTAAGAAAGGTATGGTAAGATGATTTACAATAAAAAATCCGAATACATATAAAAATTCAACTCCCCGCATTACCGGTTGTGGGGAGTTTGTTATGCTGTATTATATTTTCATTGCTTCAATCTTTTATTTCAAGCTTTGATATAAGACTCGTTCCAAGAACATAAATATTATTGCTGTCGCTGAAACATATCTTTCTGGAATCGGCGTCTGCATCAACGCTTTTAAGCTCCCTGCCCTTAAGATTATATACCGTCACCTTTCCAGATGTGAGAACGGCTATTTTCTCATTGGTATAATCCAACGACAGAACCTTGTCATTTATTGCTGTTTCATTGGTTTTCTTTCCGTCGCTGCTTATAGTGAATACGTCACAGCTGCGGCCGTCTGCGTCGGAGGATAATGAAAGTACAGCCCCGTATTCGCTGTCAAACGCATAATTGGTAAGTGTTTTCATATCATACTCAAACACAGTCTGCTTATTTTTTTCAACATCAATGTAATATGACGCTTCACTTCCGACAGCAATAACATTACCGTTATTAAGATATTCAACACTGTAAATAAATGAATCCTCAAATTCATACTTTTGCAGGTAGTTGTCCTGCTCGAAATCGAGTATATAAACAGCGGAAATAAGACCGCCGTTCCTTGCAGATACTCCTCCGAGCGCCGCCATTGTTCCGTCCTTGTTTACGGATACGGTATTTACATAATATTCCGCAAAGGAATATCCGTATTTCTTTTTATTATCGTTATTGTATACCGTAAGCTCCGAAAGATAATCATTACCTGCGGTAAGAATAGCATATGTACCGTTTGAGGTTATATCCGCATCGAAAATTTTATTATCATCTGTTCCCGAATATACAACACTATCACGGTTTATTATCTTATAACCGATTGAATCCGAATTAAATATTATAGAATACACCGAATTTGCCTTTACTACCGGGTTGACAAAGGAATGCTGTGTATTAAGATATTCTCCCGCATTTGAATTGAGGACTACAAGAGATGTATCACTGCAATACACCGGACAACCGTCCATTATATCGAAATTACCGGTATTTACGGCCATACCGTTAAATCTTACCGGATAACCTCCTCCTTCGGTTTTTCCCAAAAGATCATACTGAAACCAGTTGTATATATTTTCCGGTGTAAGATTATCAAGATTTGTCAGCGCCAATACAGCAACCACGGATATGAACAAAATAAGAAATACCTTAAAAAATTTCTTTGTCAGATTCTGAGGAGCCGGCTCACTGTCGGCATATTCCCTCAAAGGAGCTTCCTCATAGCTTGTGTATTCTCTGTTTTTTATATCCTTTGGTGCTGTATACTGGTAACGTCCTTTCTTTTTTCTCATATGTATTATCCTTTCCCAAAACGCAGTTCTTTTAACAATTTAGTCAATAAAATACCTTATTAAGGTACAATCCCACAGGCGGAGCGGTCGGGCCGGAAAGTGAGCGATCCTTCGCCTTTATAATTCCCGCCATATCCTCCGGTTGGATTTTCCCCTCAGAAACATATAAAAGTGTTCCCATTATTATACGTACCATATTATATAAAAAGCCGTCCGCCTGTACAGTCAGCGTCACCAGACTGCCCTCCCTCCGTACGGTCAGTTCTTTAATCGTTCTGTGGAAATCTCCCTTTTCTCTGCTGTTGTCAACCGTACAGAAGGATGTAAAGTCATGATTTCCGATAAGATACCTCCCTGCACTGTTCATTGCCTCAATATCGAGATTGCACCAATAATGCAGCGCATAACCTTGAAGAAACGGGTTTCTTATATGATTATTCCAGATTTTGTATATATACTCCTTACCCTTGCATGAGTACCTTGCATGGAAGCCCTCGTCAACCTCCTTTGCCGACAGAACTGCAACAGTACCCGGAAGATAATTATTTATTGCTGCGGGGAGTTTTTCTATCGGTATTCTGTGCGCCGTATGAAAGCTTATGCAGTACATATTTGCATGGACTCCCGTATCGGTTCTGCTGCAGCCTTTAATATCATTTTTCTCTCCCGTGACCTTAAAAAGAGCACCCTGAAAAACCTCCTGAACGGACAGTGCATTTTTTTGTATCTGCCAGCCGTGGAAGTCTTTTCCGTCATATGCTATTGTAAGCAAAATATTTCTCATATAAAAATCACCGTTATATTACAGCGGGATATATCAAATTCAAATATATTACCGCACAGAATATCAAAAAAGAAATTATGGCGGCAAAAAGATCTATATGTGAAAAATGCATGATTTTCATTTTTGTCCTGTTTTCCCCGCCGTTATAGCATCTGCATTCCATAGCCATAGCCAGATCTCCCGCGCGTCTGATTGATGATACAAACAGCGGTATCAAAACGGGTACAAGCGCCTTCACCCTGCGAAAAACATTCCCGTTTTCCATATCGGCTCCCCTTGCCTTTTGGGCATTCATTATCTTATCTGCTTCCTCAAGAAGCACGGGGATAAAGCGCAGGGCGATTGTCATCATCATCGCTATCTCATGCACCTTTATATGAAACACCTTGAGCGGCTTCATAAGTCTTTCAATTGCTTCGGTAAGCTCTGTCGCCGATGTGGTATATGTAAGTACAGAACTGACCATCATCATTACAGCTATTCTTACTGTAATAAAAATCGCATTGTTCACTCCGCCCTCTGTGATTTTTAAAAACCACCACTGCCATAATACCCTTCCCGAACCCCAAAACAAATTCAGAACTCCGGTAAAAATTATCATTGCAAGAATTACCTTAAGGCTTTTAAGATATTTAAAAAAGCTTATTTTGGTCATGAGGATTACAATCAGCGAAAACAAACTGATTGTCAGCAATGAAATGAAATTTCTGCAAACAAAAATAAAGACAATAATTATAATCAGGAGAAGGGTCTTAGCCCTTGCGTCCATTCTATGTATCAAAGATTTTCCGGGCATATACTGCCCAAGTGTTATATCTCTTACCAAACCCATTCTCCTCACAGCGGGGATTCTCCCGCCGACAATTCGCATTTTCGGCTCGTGCATAAGCACAGGCATCGAAAGCCGCTTCTCAAGAAGATATCACAGAATAAAAACTGCCGAAACGACAAAGCTATATGCAGTTATCCTGAATTGATCTGCCTCTGAACAGCATACTGCTTTTTCCGGGCAATGCAATTACAAATTCAAACGGTCGGCGGCATACCTCCGTATTTCATTAAAACCCTGCTCAACCGTCAAAACAGTCGAATCAACATCTATTCCCTCTTTTCGCAAAAGCTGCATGATCTTTGTTATCTGCGGAACTCTCAGTCCTATTTCCTCAAGTTCCTCGCCCTTTGAAAATACACTTTTCGTCGTATCAAACATAAATTTTTTGCCTTGTGACATAACCAGTACCCTGTCTGCTGTTCTCGCAATATCCTCCATACTGTGTGATACGAGCAAAACCGTATTTTTTCTGACGCTGTGATAATCCGCTATCTGTGAGAGCAAAGCGTCTCTGCCCAGCGGGTCTAGCCCCGCTGTCGGTTCGTCAAGTATAAGTACGTCGGGATCCATGGCAATAACTCCTGCTATTGCGGCTCTCCTCTTCTCTCCTCCTGATAACTCAAAAGGCGAGCATATAAGCCGGCTTTCCGGAATACCAACAAACCGCGCCGCCGAGCGCACACGCTTGTCAATTTCGTCCACGCCAAGCCCCATATTCTTAGGGCCGAACGAAATATCCTTATATACCGTTTCTTCAAACAGCTGATATTCGGGATACTGGAAAACCATTCCTACTTTGAAACGTATCTCTCTTATTTTTTTGGGCTTTTCCCAAATATCCCTGCCGTTAAGATATATAGCACCCTCCGTTGGTCTGAGCAATCCGTTGAGAAGCTGAACAAGCGTTGATTTCCCCGAGCCTGTATGTCCTATTATACCCACAAACTCGCCTTCCTCTATCTCAAAGCTTACATCATCAAGTGCGGTTTTTTCAAAGGATGTACCCGTTCCGTATATAAATTTTATATTTTCAGCCTTGATAACAGACATGACCGTCCTCCGAAATTATCCTTTAATGAGTGCCGCAAGCGCCTCCACACATTCCTTTTCGTCCAAAACACATTCCGGCAGTTCAAAGCCGCAGCCCCGCAGCCTATATACAAGCTCTGTCGCCTGCGGAACATTCAGCCTGTGTCTTTTCAGCATCTCTACCCCGGAAAATACTTCACGGGGCGTACCGTCTGTGAGAACCTTTCCCGTATCCATAACAATGACCCTGTCGGCAAGCACCGCTTCCTCCATATAATGAGTGATAAGTATTACCGTTATACCCATTTCCTTATTAAGCTGCATAACAGTACTTATCACCTCATCCCTGCCCTGCGGGTCAAGCATTGCAGTAGGCTCGTCAAGCACTATGCACTCCGGCTCCATTGCTATTATACCGGCAATAGCCACTCTTTGCTTCTGACCGCCCGAGAGCTTATCCGGCGAATGAGTGCGGTATTCATACATACCTACCGCCCTGAGAGCATTGTCGACCCTTTGCCTTATCTCCCCGTGCGGAACGCCAAGATTCTCGCAGCCGAATGCTACATCCTCCTCAACTATACCGGCAACTATCTGGTTATCGGGATTTTGCAGGACCAAGCCCACTTTTTTTCTTATATCAAAAATACGCTCGTCGTCCTTTGTATTTATTCCGTCTATTATGACGTCTCCCGAGGTCGGAAGATACAAGGAATTGAAATGCTTTGACAGTGTGGATTTGCCCGAGCCGTTATGACCGACTATTGCGACAAACTCTCCTTTTGAAATCGTAAGATTTATATTATTCAGTGCAAAGCTTTTTTGCTTTTCATCCGGATTGCCGTCATACTGAAAATATAAGTCTTTTACCTGAATAAAATCATCCATTCGGCGCTCCCATATATTATTTACCGCTCTGCCAAACAGCCGTACTGCCGCAGGGAAGCGTAAGACCGCTTTGCGTTACTCTCAGTCCTATCTCCGAGCTTGTGACTCTTCCTCCAAGCTTCGGTTTTATCATAACATTTAAAAGATATTCCATAACCGAAGGCGGAAGTCCCGTCGTATATGAATTGAGTATAAAAAACTCCGCGTCATCAGACAATATCGGAAGACACAGCTCAACAAGAGAATAAAGCTGTTCCTCAAGCTTCCATACTTCCCCTCCGGGGCCTCTGCCGTATGACGGCGGGTCCATTATTATACCGTCATATTTGTTTCCTCTGCGATGTTCACGCTGTACGAATTTCACGCAATCGTCCACAAGCCATCTTACCGGTTTGTCGGAAAGACTGCTCAGCGCCGCATTTTCCTTTGCCCATTGCACCATACCCTTTGAAGCGTCAACATGGCATACACTTGCGCCTGCTTCAAGACAGGCAAGCGTTGCCGCTCCCGTATATGCAAACATATTAAGCACCTTAAGCGGCCGTCCTGCAGAGCGTATCTTTTCGGAAACAAGATCCCAGTTTACGGCTTGCTCAGGGAAGATCCCCGTATGCTTAAATCCCATAGGCTTTATCCCGAATGTGAGATTTTTGTAATTTATCGTCCACTGCTGAGGCACCTTTTGATTATACTCCCATGCACCGCCCCCGCTTGAGCTTCGTTTATACCGTGCATGAGCCTTTCTCCACAACGGATTTTTTCTTTCCGTATGCCATATTATCTGGGGATCGGGGCGGATAAGCACAATATCTCCCCAACGCTCCAGACGCTCGCCGTCCGAGCAGTCTATAAGCTCATAATCTTCCCATTGTGCCTCCCGCATCTTTCTGTCCTCCGTTAAATCTTATTATTTCTTTACCTCTAAGATTGCTCCCCTGTTGCCCGATGTAACAAGTGAAGCGTATCTTGCAAGATATCCGGTCGTTATTTCAGGCTCTCTTGGCGTCCACTCCGCACGGCGTTTTTCAAGCTCCTCGTCACTCAGCCTTACGTTTATCGTATTGGCATTGATATCTATTTCAATTATATCCCCGTCCTTTATAAGCGCAATAGGTCCCCCTACTGCGGCTTCAGGCGATACATGACCGATTGCCGCACCCCTTGTCGCGCCCGAAAAACGTCCATCGGTTATGAGTGCAACGGTACTTCCCAGTCCGCGTCCCATAATTGCGGATGTAGGATTGAGCATTTCTCTCATTCCCGGACCGCCCTTGGGTCCCTCATACCGTATAACGACAACATCTCCGTCAACAATCTTTCCTCCGTTGATTGCAGCCATCGCATCCTCCTCGCAGTCATAAACCTTTGCAGGACCGGAATGTTTAAGCATTTCGGGCGCTACCGCCGAACGCTTGACAACGCATGAATCGGGTGCAAGATTACCCTTGAGAACGGCAATACCGCCGGTTTTGCTGTACGGATTATCAGCCGGTCTTATTATATCGGGGTTCTTATTTTCAACTCCCTCTATATTTTCGGCAATGGTCTTTCCGGTAGCGGTTATAATATCAGTTTTGAGAAGTCCGAGTTTATTTATTTCGTTCATGACTGCGTATATACCGCCCGCCTCATTGAGCTCCTCGATATATGTATGACCTGCGGGAGCAAGGTGACAAAGATTTGGTGTATGCGAGCTTATCTCATTAGCAATATCAGGGTTAAGCTCAATTCCACATTCATGTGCAATGGCAGGAAGATGAAGCATACTGTTTGTACTGCATCCGAGCGCCATGTCCATCGTAAGTGCATTTCTGAATGCGTCCTCTGTCATTATATCACGCGGGCGGATATTCTTTTCAAGAAGCTCCATAACCTTCATTCCTGCGTGTTTTGCAAGCTGTATTCTTTCGGAATAAACAGCCGGTATTGTACCGTTTCCTCTCAGTGCCATACCGAGAACCTCAGTAAGGCAGTTCATGGAATTGGCAGTATACATACCCGAGCATGAACCACAGCTCGGACATACCTTATTCTCAAATTCAAGAAGCTCCTCCGCCGTAATTTTACCCGAATTATATGAGCCGACAGCCTCAAACATACTTGAAAGGCTTCTCTTTTCTCCGTTTACATGACCTGCGAGCATTGGCCCGCCGCTTACGAATATTGTGGGGATATTAAGTCTTGCGGCAGCCATAAGGAGTCCGGGAACATTCTTATCGCAGTTGGGAACCATAACAAGTGCGTCAAAGGCATGAGCTATTGCCATAGCCTCTGTGGAATCAGCTATCAGGTCACGTGTAACCAGAGAATATTTCATTCCCTTATGTCCCATTGCTATACCGTCGCATACTGCGATTGCCGGGAATACAACGGGATTTCCTCCTGCCATGGCAACACCCTGTTTGACGGCATTTACTATCTTATCTATATTCATATGCCCCGGTACGATTTCATTATAGGAGCTTACTATACCTACCAAAGGCTTAGCAATTTCCTCATCAGTCATTCCGAGTGCACGAAGCAGCGAACGCTGCGGCGCACACTGTACACCCTTACTTATAGCATCACTATTCATGATAAAAAACCTGCCTTTATTATATTTTTTTGCAGCTCACCGCCAAAGGTGAAAATCTGCATTCCAACACATATAATTATAAGTTTTTATGGGGATATTGTCAATAGCCTGTCAAATTTACCAAGCCATATAACCCGTCAATCGATCTTCATCGTCCTCATTTCGGATATCATAGGAAATATCATCATACAAATCCGTGACATACTCCCCCACCTATAGAGGTGGGGGCTTCTCGCTCAAGTATGGTAACCCATACAGTATCAACGAGCTAA
>CANRDH010000038.1 GCA_947629295.1 uncultured Clostridia bacterium | reverse complement strand
CATATACTCGAAGGTCTGAAAATAGCAATAGATTTTATCGACGAGGTAATAAAGATAATCCGTTCCTCAAAGGATACGCCCACAGCAAAACAAAGACTTTCCGAGCGTTTCGGACTTGACGATATACAGACTCAGGCTATAGTTGATATGAGATTAAGGCAGCTTTCGGGTCTGGAAAGAGAAAAGATTGAAGCTGAGTTGCAGGCACTCCTTGAAAAAATTGATTATTTCAAGAAAATACTTGAGGACGGGGAAATGCTCCTTGGTATCATAAAAACAGAGCTCGGAGAGATAAAAAAGAAATACAGTGACGAGCGCCGCACGGAAATAGCAGCAGTAAGCGGCGAGGTTGATATCGAGGACCTTATTCCGTATGAGGACTGCGTTCTCACAATGACTAACCTCGGATATGTAAAAAGACAGAAAATCGATACATACCATACCCAACGCAGAGGAGGAAGGGGTATAAGCGGCATGAACAGACGTGAAGAAGATGTCGCAACGGATATGTTCGTAATAGGAACACATGACCATGTATTGTTCTTTACCAATATGGGAAAGGTTTACAGGCTTAAATGCTATGAAATTCCCGAAGGCTCAAGAACATCAAAGGGAATGAATATAAATAATCTGCTTCCTCTGAGCAGTGATGAAAAGGTCACCTCAATGATAAGAATACCCGAAAACGGCGACGAGGATAAATACCTTGTAATGATAACCAAAAAGGGTATTATAAAAAGAACCGCAACAAAGGAGTTTTACAGCAACCGTAAGGGAGGTCTTATTGCCATTGACCTTGACGAGGACGACGAGCTTGTTTGGGTGCGTCTGACGGACGGACAGTGCGAGCTGCTTGTTGCGACAAGAAACGGTATGGCTATACGCTTCAGGGAAACGGATGTAAGAGCAATGGGACGTGCTGCAAGAGGTGTTAAAGCCATAACTCTAAGAGGTGACGACAGAGTTATAGGTATGTCAATGCTCAGAGAGGGCGCGCTTATACTTACGGTATCAGAAACAGGCTACGGAAGACTTTCCGATAAGGATGATTACCGTATTCAGTCGAGAGGCGGCTTTGGTCTTACCAATTACCATACGGAAAAATTCGGTAAGGTTGCGGCAATAAAGGCAGTCGACCTTGATGACGATATCATAATTATTTCCGATAACGGTGTTATTATCAGAATTGAGGCATCTTCTATCAGAATATGTGCACGACCGTCAAAGGGTGTTATTGTTATGAAGACAGGTGACGGAAGCAAGGTGGCCACCATTGCAAGAGCGCCGCATGAGGATAATGCCGAGGATGAAGAAATATCCGGGGAGTCGTATGATTCAGATATTTCCGAGGAAACGGTAAGTCCGGAAAATACGGAAGCAGAAAGTGAAGCTCCCGAGGAAGAATATTAATTGAAAAACAGAATATACGGTCAGTTCGGAACCATCCTGACCTTAAACAAAACTACGGGAAACAGTGGGATATTTGTATTATCCTGCCTGAAAAAATACAGAGGACGCCGTAGTGCGTCCCTTTTTTGTGTAATAAGGGGTTATTTATTATGAACAGATACAGTGTTATTGAAAAGAAAAATCCGAGAGAAATTGTTCTTCTCAGGGGGAGAGGGTGCAGATGGAAAAGATGTACATATTGCGATTATCATTTGGATTTTTGCAGAGATGAGGAGGAAAATTTCCGGCTTAACAGTGAGGTACTTAAGAATGTTACAGGTGCATATAAAAGGCTTGAGGTAGTAAACTCCGGCAGTTTTACAGAGCTTGATGATAAAACACTTGCTCTTATAGAAAAAATCTGCATGGAAAAAGGAATAAAAACACTTCATTTTGAAAGCCATTATATCTATAAAAATAAATCAATTGCGGCAAAAAAATATTTTCTTGAAAAGGGAATAACCCTCAAAATAAAAACAGGAGTTGAAACCTTTGACGAGGAATACAGGGAAAGATATCTGCATAAGGGTTTTGGCTTTGTCGGAGTTGAGGAAATATCGGAATTCGCGGATGAAATTTGTCTGCTTTTCGGAATAAATGGTCAGACAGAGGAAAGCATGAAGAAGGATATAGAAATCGGACTGAGTAATTTTGAAAGAGTTTGCATAAACATAATGAATAAAAATTCAACTCCGATTTTGCCGAACAGAAGGGTAATAAAAACATTCGTAAATAATATCGCACCTATTTATGAAAATAACGAAAGAATCGATATTCTTATGGATAATCTGGGATTTGGAATAGGTACAAAGGTACAGGAGGTTTTTTTATAATGGAGCATATATTCGGAGCATATACAAATGAAATACTTTTGTCATTATCACTTGTTGTAATATTTGTATCGGTTCTTCCCGCATACAGGTTTTTCGGAAAATACGGTCTTTATGCAATTACAATAATTGCTACCGTTACGGCAAATATAGAATGTCTTATAATGATAAATGCATTCGGCATGGAGCAGACCCTCGGAAATGTTCTGTTTGCGGTAACATTTCTTATAACCGATATACTAAGCGAAAACGAGAGTAAAAAAGATGCAAACAGAGCGGTAATGCTGGGCATATTTTCATCGCTGTTTTTCGTGATTATCACGCAGAGCTGGATGTTGTATGTACCCTCGGAAAATGATTTTATCATGCCGTCAATAAGGGAGGTATTTTCCAATACGCCGCGAATGATGTTTTCATCTCTCCTTGTCTATGCGGTATCTCAATTTATGGATGTACAGCTTTATCATGCATGGTGGAGGCTTACCAAAAAGCTGAGCGGAGATAAAAAGAAATTTTTGTGGCTGAGAAATAACGGTTCAACACTTATTTCACAAATTCTTAATACTGCATTGTTTACACTATTAGCTTTTGTCGGTACATATGATTTCAGCACACTTATAAGTATAATGCTTTCGAGCTATGCAATATTTGTAGTAACAAGCCTTTGTGATACGCCGATTGTATATCTTGCAAGAAAAATCGGAGATGTGCGGAAAAGAAAAGCTTAATATAATAATATGACTGATATTACTGCAAAAAAAGAAAACTGCCCGATAACGCAGTGATAACATTTACATTGTTATAATAATACAAGTGGACCAACATAATTAGTGCTTTTTCGAAGCTGTATTTATGATGGAGTGAATTGTAATGAAAAAAGGAGCAGGAAAAAAATTAAATAAGGAAGCAATCACGCGGCAGCCGAAAAAATTTTCGGCTGCATTTTACAATAATTATGACGGTAAAATTACATTAAAGTATGCTGACGAGGTATATCTTAAGCTTACTTGTTGTACCGCTCAGGATATCGGCAAAGAAATAAGGGAAATTTTTGAGGATAGGGAATACAGGAGAATAAAATATTATTTTGACAGCTACAGAGGACATAAGTTTAATTTGAAATATGTTGAGCAATTCGCTAATTATGACTATTTATTATGGGAGGTTAATGTATTGATAGATTACCCTGCCATAAAGCTTGAGGGGGTTCTCATGCAGATGGAAGAATTACATAAATACAGTAAAAAAACTCAGAGCCATAAGGATAATATGGATTACGGGATAATTATAGTAAGCAAAAGAAAAGAGGGAATTTTTACAGAATTTTGTTGCGACATAATTATGGAGAATATTCCGCAGATAAAGGAAGGGGAGTATATTAAGTGCAGGAATATAGAAGGGTTGGTCAGTTCCTGTATTGAAGAAAAAAGAGTGATCAAGAGTTGTGATATTTATACATTATCTGACGGAAGCAGGAAAATTATAAATATGAGTGCAAAGCCCGTAAGCAGACGGAAATCAGATGCTGCGTTTGTTGAAATATTATTTTCGGATATTAACGCAGGCAATATGGATTATGAAAACGAAAGCGACGAGTTTTTACAAAAAAATATTATCGGAAATTGTATAATAAACTGTGAAATACCCGATAATATGTACTTTGCAGATATAAATTCATATCTTGCCCGTCTTATAATAGATGGAAAGATAAACAAAAAGGCGTTGACGGAAGCACACCCTTTTCGCAGAGCAATTTCCGAAAGACTGTCAAGCTTCGGTATGATTTCATTTTATAATGACAACACTGAAAAATCGGACTATATAATGGGTGCCGTACCTATTATACAAAACGGTATGGCAGTCAGGGTGTATATGTTTATTATACCTACCTTCAACAGAGATATGATAGATACAAGTATCTTTGACAGGCTTACCCCTCGGGAGGGTAATGTATTAAGACTTGCTGTCGAGGGAATGGATAACAGGCATATAAGTAATGCATTAAATATCTCTGAAGGAACGACAAAAAGGCAATTGTTTCACTGCTACAAGAAGCTCGGTGTAAAGAATAAAATAGAAATATTCAGAAAACTTTATCACCTGTAAATTTCAACTTTTGTTATATTGAAAGATAAGTCGGGTTTATTGTATAATGTTCTCGCAATGGAAAAAACTATTTGGGGAGAGGAATCAATGGCATTGACCGACTTATGCACATATAAAAACTGTGATTATAATTATGAGATGACCGAATGTCTTGCTTATATTGAGGATTACGGTAATGTTATGGTTTACGGAATAAAGATCTATAATGATGATAGAAGTGAATTTAACAGTATTGAGGATATTTCTGACGATTTTGAATTTGTAGATGGTTTATGCAGGCTGATGTGCAGTGAAAATGTAAGCCCTGTTCAACTTATTGATATTGCAGAGGATTTTATCAGCGAATTATATAGCCTATGACGCATAACAGAATAATAAATATGCTCCGCAGAAAGCTTTATCCTACGGAGCATAAATATTTTTATTATACATTAAATCTGAAAAGAACGATATCTCCGTCCTTCATAACATAATCCTTGCCCTCGGAACGTACAAGCCCTTTTTCTTTTGCGGCAGTCATTGAACCGCACTCCATAAGCTCGTCATAGGAAACGACTTCGGCACGTATAAAACCTCTTTCAAAATCGGTATGTATCTTTCCTGCCGCCTGCGGCGCCTTTGTTCCCTTGGTTATTGTCCATGCCCGTACCTCCTGTTTTCCGGCTGTCAAAAATGAAATAAGTCCCAACAAATCATAGCAGGCGTTTATAAGTCTGTCAAGACCCGACTGCTCAAGCCCCATTTCGGAGAGGAAAAGCTCCTTTTCATCATTCTCCATGCCGGATATTTCCGCTTCTATCTCCGCACATATGGGAAGTACAGCCGCATTTTCGGATTCGGCTATTTCTTTTACGGCGTCGAAAAATTTGTTACCGTCTGCCGAGCCGTTTTTGAAATCGCTGTCGCTGAGATTTGCCGCATATATTACAGGTTTGTTTGTAAGCAATGATACACTTGAAAGAAGCTCTGCTTCTTCGGGGGTACACTCAACCGAACGTGCGGGTCTGCCCATGTCAAGAGCTTCCTTTACCCTTTTGAAAAAATCAAGATCGGCCTGATATTTTTTATCACCCTTTATAAGCTTCTGGGTTTTGTCTATTCTTCTTTCGAGTATTTCGATATCCGAAAGAATAAGTTCAACATTAATCGTATCAATATCTCTTTTTGGATCAATATTGCCGTCAACATGGATTATATCATCGTTTTCAAAACAGCGCACAACATGAACGACAGCGTCTACCTCACGTATATTTGAAAGAAATTTGTTTCCTAAACCCTCGCCTTTGGACGCACCTTTGACAAGACCTGCAATATCGACAAATTCGATAGTGGCGGGTGTATATTTATCAGGCTCATACATTTTGGCAAGCTCATCAAGTCTTTTATCGGGGACTGCTACAACTCCGACATTCGGTTCTATGGTACAGAACGGATAATTGGCGGATTGTGCGCCCGCATTCGTTATGGCATTAAATAAAGTGCTTTTGCCGACATTCGGCAGACCGACGATTCCTAATTTCATAATTATGTTCCTTTCTTTGGGGAAATTATCTGTATTCAGATAATAACATATTTTTAATTTTTATACAAGTGAGTTATTAAACGTGTTTATACTATTCTTACTATATCGGTAAAAAGACAGTGGGATTTTGTATTTTTAAGCTTTTTGTTTATATGAAGACTGCCGAAATACCACCTTTTGTAGCTTATATTATGCTCAAGCTCATCGAAAAATGTGGAAAGCGGATTAACCTTGCAGGTGCGGTTGACATGCGCCATATCTGTCAGCGACGGTTCATGTGTTATTACATAATCGACCTTTCTGTCTGCTTTATCAAGCTTTTCAACGGCATACTGCATTTCTATCATTGACGGAAGCTCCTCCTTCCACCATGTTCCGTTTTCACGGCGCAGCTCCTTATCCTCACTGTCTCCTCCCCCGAAGGCAAAAAAGCTTTTTCCGTCTATTGAGTAGATTTCTCCCCGAAGAAGCTGATATAAATTACCGCCTATTTTTCTTGCCCTTCCTCCGTATATTTCAACAACAGGATAGACGGCCAAAAGGGAAAAATTTTCATGCGTACCCTCAACAAAAAGAGTTTTATATTTTTTTTCGCATATTTTTCTCAGATTATCCCTTTCGCTTTTTGAATTATTCCAGATAAAGCCGAAATCTCCGCAAATTATTAGGCAATCATTTTCGGTTAATTTTTTAAGCTTCCTGTTTTCAAATCTTTTATATTCCCCGTGTGTATCGCCTGTGATAAAAACCATATATCTTTCCCCTTAATAATTACCATATTTAGTATAATATTATGCTCAAATTTTAGCATATTAATATTTGTGTTTTACTACAAAATAATGTAAAATATATACGGGCTTATTTTCAGCCGCAGCCGCCTGACGGCAATATAAATAATTAATTCTTTTATCATTATTAATTATATCACAGGAGTTGACATTTTTCTATGAAAAAAACCATGACATTTTTAATGGCTGTCGTCGTTTTTTTGTCAGCATTGATAATTATTCCTCCGCAGTATGCTGACGCTGCCGAATTTAATGCGGATATAGAGCTTAATTGCAAATCGATTTATCTTGAAAATCTTGATACTGAAACAGTGGTTTTTTCAAAGGAACCGGACGCAAGGAGATTTCCCGCCTCCACAACAAAAATAATGACATATATAATTACTGCCGAAAAGGTAAAGGATTTTGATAATACCTACGTTACGGTTAAAAGTGAGATTCTGCATTTGCTTGACGGAACCGGAAGTTCGGTTGCGGGACTTGAGGCGAATGAAAAACTGAGCATATATCAGCTTTTGAACTGCCTTATGATACCGTCGGGAAATGACGCCGCTTTAATTCTTGCCGATTATATAGGCGGCGGAGATATATCTAAATTTGTGGATATGATGAATAAAAAGGCAAAGGAGCTTGGCTGTACGGGAACACATTTTCAAAATCCCCACGGTCTTAACGACCCGAATCATTATACTACCGTTTCCGATATGGCAAAGATTACAAAATATGCGCTGACACTTCCGAAATTTGCTGAGATAAGCAATACCGTTACCTCCGACTGTCTTGGTGATGACAGATATCTTGTGACTACCAACTATATGATTGACGAATACAGAGGCGGGGATTATTACTATCCCTATGCTTCGGGTATAAAAACAGGCTCGACCGGTAATGATTCCGGATATTGCCTTGTTTCCACGGCTTCAAAGGACGGGTACACTTATCTTTGCATTGCATACGGTGCGCCGTATGAGGATGAAAACGGTGAATATTACGATAACGGAGCGATGATCGACTCTGTTAATCTCTATCGCTGGGCATTTGATAATCTTTCAATAAAGACAATACTCGATAAAAATGAGCTTGTTAAAGAGATAGGCATTAATTATGCATGGAATAAGGATAAGATTCGTCTTACCCCTGCAGAGGGATATTCAACCATTATGCCTGATGATGTTTCTGTTGAAAGTATAGACAGGGTTTATAATATACCTGAATATATAGACGCACCAGTCAAAGAGGGAGATAAAATAGGCACTGTGACTTTAAGCTATGCCAATCAGAAGCTTGCAACGATAGACCTTCTTGCAGGAGAATCCGTTGACCGCAGTGAGCTTCTTACAGCCCTTGACGGTATAAAAAAGATTGCGACTTCAAATTGGTTTATCATTGCTATTATTATTATAGCCATTTTAATCCTCACATATTTTGTTATTGTTGCGGTATATAAACGAAACAAAAAAAATGAAAGACCTGTCAAAAAATACCGCAAATTTTAGCGGGGATGTCCTCGCCGGCAATTCGCGTTTTCGCTCGCTGCGTTCGGCGGCGTGCCGCCGCTGTCCGATTCGCGTTTTCGCTCACTGCGTTAGCTCTGATCAGTGGTGGTGAGTACGTTCACGCGGCATAAGTTTGCTTGTCGGTGTGGGTAAGAAAGTATCGAGGGCGACGCCTGCGAGCCGCTCCGCAAGTAGAAATGACAGAATTATAACTGTAAATGACAAACTTAGTGCTTTGGCAAAGTAATCATAAATTGGGATATGGTTATGAAAATAACAAATTAAAAAAAATCAGAAAACCTATTGACATATAGGTTTTTAGGTGTTATAATCAATGCATACCAAATAAATAGGTATTATAAGATATTTAGGAGGCCTGCTCTATGAGAATTCTTCTGAAAGAAATAAGACATAATTTTAGAAACGGACGAATGTGCCTTCTCTGTTCGTGTTGAATTTATATCTGTTACTTGAATATTATTGATTAAAGAGAGGTATTTTATTATGAGCGAGAAAAAATATAGATTTGAAACACTTCAGCTTCATGTAGGACAGGAACAGCCCGACCCCGCAACGGATTCAAGAGCAGTTCCGATTTATGCGACAACTTCCTATGTTTTTCATAATTCGCAGCACGCTGCCGACCGTTTTGGTCTGAGGGACGCCGGAAATATATACGGAAGACTGACAAATTCCACGCAGGACGTTTTTGAAAAAAGAATAGCTGCCCTTGAGGGCGGTGTTGCAGGTCTTGCGGTTGCGTCCGGCGCGGCTGCCATTACCTATACGATACAGGCACTTGCACAGGCAGGCGACCACATCGTTGCGCAAAAGACAATATACGGAGGCAGCTATAATCTCCTTGCACATACCCTTTCACAGTTCGGTATAAGAACTACTTTTGTTGACGCACATAACCTTGAGGAGCTTGAGGGCGCTATTCAGGATAATACAAAGGCCGTCTATATAGAAACTTTGGGAAATCCGAACAGTGATATTCCCGACATAGACGCTATCTCCGAAATAGCCCACAAGCACGGACTTCCCGTGGTTGTTGACAATACTTTCGGCACACCGTATCTTATTCGTCCTATAGAGCACGGTGCGGATATCGTCGTACACTCGGCTACAAAGTTTATAGGCGGTCACGGTACAACACTCGGCGGCGTTATCGTTGACAGCGGTAAATTCGACTGGAAAGCAAGCGGAAAATATGCGCCCATTGCCGAGCCTAATCCGAGCTATCACGGTATTTCCTTTGCCGACGCTGTTGGCCCCGCCGCATTCGTAACATATATACGTGCAATTCTCCTCAGAGATGAGGGAGCGACAATATCTCCGTTTGCAGCTTTCCTCCTCCTTCAGGGAACGGAAACACTTTCACTCAGACTTGAGCGTCATGCGGAAAATACAAAGAAGGTTATCGAATACCTTTCAAACAGTCCGTATGTTGAAAAGGTTAATCACCCGTCTTTGCCCGATCACCCTGACCATGCACTTTATGAGAGATATTTCCCGAACGGCGGAGCAAGTATATTTACGTTTGAAATTAAGGGAGGACAGGCTGAGGCACATAAATTTATCGACAGTCTGAAAATATTCTCATTGCTTGCAAATGTAGCCGATGTAAAATCTCTTGTTATACATCCGGCAACGACAACTCATTCCCAGCTTACGGACGAGGAGCTTGAGGATCAGGGAATAAAACAGAATACAATACGCCTTTCAATCGGAACGGAGCATATTGACGATATTATTGAAGATTTGGATCAGGCATTCAAGGCTGTATTCGCTTCATAAGTTTCATTCAAGCAAATTTTACTGACAAAACCATATAATATTTTAAACAATTCCTGACATCATAATTTATGTTGCTCAGGAATTGTTTTTTTATCCTTATTCGGTTGACAATTCTTATGATATGCATTAAAATACTATCTGTGGTATAGTATTTAAAAATACTTGAAAAGTATTAAAATGAGGAAATCCAATGAAGATCAAAGATTTATTTGTCGGTGAAACCGATAATACTTTTATACAGTTTTTCAGATATATTTTTGTCGGAGGCTTCGCTACGGTTGTTGACTGGGGACTTTCGGCAGCTTTGTTCTGGCTAGTATTCGGACAGCGTTTTGCGGTACTGTGTAACGGCTTGTCCTTTGCGGCAGGTCTCATTGTTAATTATTTTATAAGCACGTTCTGGGTATTTAATAATTCAAAAATAAAAAATAAATTAGTTGAATTTCTATCCTTTGCCGCAATAGGCGTAGTCGGATTGCTTATAACGCTTGGCGTTACATACGGCTTTGAATGGCTTCTTGCAGATAAGACAAGTCTTTATCAGATGATTGCAAAGGTTGTATCAACGGCGCTTTCTTTCTTTTGGAATTTCTTTGCAAGAAAGTTACTTTTATTCAATAAGGACAAAAAGGAAAATAAAGATTAAATGTTTCAGTAATTCAGATTATTTGTATAACAACCTCAGGGTGTAGGATTTTATATATTGAAACTATTACAGAAAGGTGAATGTATTTTGAAAAAAATAATTATTATAGGTGCGGGTCCTGCCGGTCTGACGGCGGCTAATGAGCTTCTTAAGGACGGAGGAGATTATGACATTACTATACTGGAGGGTACTCAGTCGATAGGCGGAATATCTCAAACTGTACAATATCACGGCAACAGAATGGATATAGGCGGACA
>CANRDH010000037.1 GCA_947629295.1 uncultured Clostridia bacterium | reverse complement strand
TTTTATCTGTGCTATAGTTAAATGTATTTTCACTGCTGTACCAAAATCCAGTTGTTGTTTGCAGCTTTCTTAATTTTGCCGTTTTTCTGTGCTTCATTGATGGCATTGGTAAACAAAGCGGAAACAACAGTGCCCATCCTTGTGTAACCCATAAGCTTAGCGGATTCTCGTATCAGATCTTCCTCGGAAAGACTTATTTGCTGATTAAGAACATAACAAACGGCATTCACAGCTTCTATAAGCGGAACATCTTTAATATCTCGTTTGTTATCTTCTTCTCGGCTCACTCGAATGAGTGTATAGCTTTCGGGTGTCTGATCATTGCGCCAGTATATTTTTTCACCGTCCTGTACGGTATACGGCAGGGAAGCTTCATCATATATACAGTCCATATAATTCTGTATTCTGTTGCCTGAGCGGACAATTCCGAAGCTTTGTACAACCTTTCTTGTAAGCAGACTATGACTTATCGGTGCTTCACCCTGAATAACCGTTCGTACAGCCTGTACAATCTCCTTTTTATACCGACCGGAGGCAAATTCATCTGCCGAAATATCATTATTTCTTAAATTGACAGCAACATATTCTACCGGATTACCATTGACCTCAGGTTTAACGGATACAGTACCCGAAGCTAATATCTCTGTTTGATTTGTGTTCTCAGGTATTTCAGGCTCCTCCGCCGTACTTTGCTTCCCGCTTTGAATATTCTTGATTTCTGCAATGATACGCTCGATCTCTTTTTGTCTGTTATCCCACCAATCCATTGACCATATGCGCAGGATATTCCATCCCAACCCCCGCAGTATACTGATCTGGGCAATTTCACGGTCACGGGTGGTTTTTGAGGCTCCGTAACAAGCTCCGTCCAATAATATACCCAGAATATATTTTTCGGGGTTCTGAGGATCAATGACGCCTATATCAATACGGTATTCAGAATGGCCTACGGATACATCCGTATCAAAACCCTCCGCTTTAAGAGCGTCGCAAACAGTTCTTACGATACCTTCCCTGTTGTGTCGGTATTGCTCGGAGGTATTATGATCTATTGCTTGCTCTTGTCCCGCAGCGTACTCTAAAAAGGACTTCAGGGCGGCAACACCCTCTGAGCTCGTTCGTGAAAGATTGATTTGATCCGGCCTTAATGCTGCAAAAACAATCATTTCATTCCTTGCACGGGAAACTGCAACATTCAGACGTCTCCAACCACCGTCCCGGTTAAGAGGACCGAAATTCATAAATACTTTACCCTCTCGGTCGGGACCGTAGCCGATAGAAAAAAGTATGACATCTCTTTCATCGCCCTGTACATTTTCAAGATTTTTTATAAATACAGGCTCATCCGATTCATAGACCCATTTATCCAGCTCGCTGTCGCTTTCGCATGCTTCGGTAAGCAAGTCATCAATCAAATGCTGCTGAGAAATATTGAAAGTGACAACACCCACGCTTTCCTTGCAAAGCTTGTTATCATGGCATCTTCTTTTAATCTCCTCAACAACCGCCTCGGCTTCGGCACGGTTTATACGGGATTTGCCGCGTTCAAAAACTCCGTCAACGTGTACAAGAGATACCTTTGATTCACGGTCGTTTACAGAGGGGAAGGTATACAGCTTATTTTCATAGAATTGATTATTGCTGAATGAAATCAGGCTTTCATGCCTGCTTCGATAATGCCATAACAAATGCGTCTGAGGCATATTGAGAGCAAGGCAATCGTCCAAAATACTTTCCAGATCTTCAACATCAAAGTGTTCTTCATCTACCGAATTGGTTGCAAAGAATGATGTAGGGGGCATCTGCTTGGGATCTCCGACTATGACGGCATCCTTACCTCTTGCCAGAACTCCGACAGCCTTACAGGTTTGAAGCTGTGACGCCTCGTCGAAAACAACTATATCGAAGTTTTCTCTCTTTGGGTCAAGGTACTGAGCCGCTGAGATGGGACTCATAAGCATACATGGGCAAAGACGGGGCAGAAGATTTGGAATAGCTTCAAACAGCTTACGAATACTTGTGCCTCTTCCCCTGCTTTTTATTGTTCTTTGCAGAATACCAAGCTCCGAGCTTTGTGCGGCTGCCGCGACGAAATCGGGGACCCTTCTTGCAAGACGGCAATATATTTCCTTTTGCGACAGCTCTGTCAGCTCCTTATCCATACGCTTGAACTGCTCAATCTTTTCATTGAATACACTGCCGGAAAAGGCATTCAGTGCAGGGTCATCGTCTATCGCGATAACACATAATGTATAAAGTATGGATTTTTTATAGGCGTTAAGAATATCGTCATGCGCCATTCCGCCCTTATATACATCAACTATATTACCCAATCCGGAATTTACTGCTTCCGCTGCTATTCCGTTGAAGGAAATCCATTCTTTTATCTGCCCGCTGTTACTCAGAATTCTGTCACACGCTATAACCTGCTCCGCAAGCCAGTCTGATTCAGAATTTTCCTCGGCAATTTGCAGCAATTCATAACATTCTCTCTTTGCGCTCAGGAATGAACCGCAATTTTCAATTATTTTGTTTATAACATTTTGCAGTGAAGCTTCCCCGCAAAATGCAATACGTAAATTGTCACCGTTAGCAAGGTCAGACAGTGTATCCATACTGTTTTTTGCTGAATCTGCGAGAGCAATTATATTCGCCCAATCGGTGTCGTTTCCTATGTATAATGTACCGAGTTCTCCTCCGTATTTTGCAAATAACTCCGAGGCAGCCTTAAATTCAGTCTGATAATTATAAAGCATGGTAAGAGCACCGGCGATTTCTTCCTTTATAATTGGTTGACGGGAGAACATGGCAAGCCTTTTTGAAAGCTTCCTCATACCAAAGAATTTTGCCGGAAACCACTTTGTTGATATATTATTATATTCAGAAAGAAGCTGTTCTCCGTTTTGCTCAAAGAACATATCATTCCATTTCTGAGAAAGCTCATTATATAAGGAGCCGGCCTTTATATAGTGATTTGCCATTTCCTTGACTTCCGACAGATAATAGGTAAGATTTTCCGCTTTTGCCCATGCTCTTGGGAAAGAATACCATAAATTCATTTCCCTTGCGAGCTTAATTGATTTTTTAATATCCTCAAAAGAAATTATGGAGGAAAATCCGATTGCATTTGAAAAATCTCGAATCAGCTCCGAATTTTCAATCAAGGCGTTTTTGTATGTATTGACTTTATTCTGTAAGTCGTTTCTGAGTTGTTGTGTATATACTGTGATTCCGACAGTTGATAGGGGGTGATCATGCGGATGATTTACTGCCCTTGCGGCAGCAACCAGTCTTTCAAGAAGAATTATATTCTCCTCAAGGGCCGCTCTGTTCAGACCCTCCACATAATCCCTTGAAAAAGCGGGGATGTCGGGGGCATTCCTGTATTCTTCAAATTCATTTATAAGGTCGTGCAGGGTAAATCCGCACGGCTGTATTCTATGAAGCTTGGATGCATAGGAATCAAGCGCTGAGCGCAGCTTTGCTATTTGTTCAGCCTTTATGCCGTATTGCTCCGCCGTTTGATATTTTGTAACCTCTGTGGCATGAGCTAATTGCTCAAGAACATTCTTTTTCTTTGATTTGTTGGAATGAAGCTCAAGACAAAACGGTCCTATCCCGATATTATCAAGACGTTTTTGTACTACCTCGAGCGCAGCCATTTTTTCCGCAACAAAAAGCACGGTTTTTCCCTGTGCCAGGGCATTAGCTATCAAAGAAGTAATGGTTTGGGATTTACCTGTTCCCGGAGGGCCGTGTAAAACAAAGCTTTCCCCGCTGCAAGCGGCTTTGATGGCGTAAAGCTGTGAAGCGTCGGCAGGCATGGGCAGAAGCACATTGTCCTCAGGTACGCGCTCGCCTAATTCCATAGGTTTGGCTTCCCATGCAAGCTTTCCGTCAGCCAGACTTTTGACTAACTTGTTCTTCATAAGGTCATCAGTGCGGTTGCGCAAATCATTCCACATGACAAACTGCGAAAATGAAAATGTTCCGAGATAAGCAGATTCAAGGACATCCCAGCGGGTTTGCTCCATAATTGATTTACGCAGGATTGTAAATACCTTGCGCAAATCCACTCCGTAATCATCTGACGGCAAAGGATCAACACCGGTTACTGTTATTCCGAAATCCTGCTTAATCCTCTCGAGAATTGTAATATTCATTTGCGGCTCGTCATCCCGAAGTCGTATAACAAAGCCCTTTCCGGCAGATTTACGTATAATTTCCACAGGGATAAGCACGACAGGAGCATATCGCGGTTTTGTACTTCGGGCATTTTCATACCATCGCAGAAGTCCAAGGGCAAGGTACAGCGTATTTGCACCGTTTTCCTCAAGTGCGGTTTTTGATGT
Organism: uncultured Clostridia bacterium; assembly: GCA_947629295.1. Classification (GTDB taxonomy): domain Bacteria; phylum Bacillota; class Clostridia; order Oscillospirales; family Acutalibacteraceae; genus UBA1213. The sequence continues at coordinate 6,709 of CANRDH010000037.1, read as the reverse complement.
GCGGTACAAATCTTTTATAATCTGCGCCAATTCATTTTCAGTAAAAACCGTACGCAGACGTTTATTTTCAAATTCGGATTTTATAACTTCCTTATACTGTCCCAACTCATGTGTTGTCTCAAAGCTCAATTCATTTGACGGCATAGCCCAGTCCGTGGGCTTCGGAAGAATGGAAAAATCATTACCGCTCGAAAGTGCGTCTTCAAGATCGTCGAGTGAGGAGCTGAGTATCGGTATAAGCGATTTTGAAAAACGAAGATTGATAAGATTGTTGCGCAAACCGAGATCAAGCAGCTTTCTTTCCCACTGTACAAGTTTAGGAACATTTTGGTCTGCGCTGCTGTCACTAATATCCACTATTCCGTCAATAGCTTTCGGCGGTTGGGTGAGATTTTTATCCTTTATGGCGTCGTGTTCAATATGCCACCCCGATTCGGTATGCACCCTCTGCGGCAGCGGAGATATACCGCTGATTCTTGCACGGGTTACGTCTATTATACATTCGACGGGGTCCGTACCGACTAATACACGTTCGGCTTCGGCTCTTGCGTCGTCGAATGAAGCGTTTTTTCCGTTTACGGTCAGGGTCGTTTCGATAACTGCAAGTTCATTTATACCCGTTGCCAATCGTTTTGTAATAACAGACGCGTCATACTGTACAGATTCGGGAAATGACAGTTTATCAAGCCACACGCCGCTGAAAATATGTCCCCTTGTCAACACCATAATCGGGTGCAGTCCGATTGCCTCAAGACATGAGGCATAAAGCAGGGTAAGGTCAAGACAGGTTCCCAATTTCTGCTGTAATACTGCATCGCATAAGCGTACCCTTTGACCGACCTTTTCAAAGCTTGCAGGCGGAACGCTGTATATGATATTTTCTTCTTTTATTGCTGTAAATATTGCCGCCGCCTGTTTCAATACACGGTCAGGGTCCTGAGTCTGGTAAGCGTCCATTGACGGGTCGTCCGTCCATGTTTTAAGCAGTTCTGCGGCACGGGCTATGATTTTAGCCAAAGCGGGGTGGTTCGGGGTAACAAAGGAGGTCAGCAATTCAGGATAATATTCATAGCCATGCCATTCATCAAATGCCAATACGGTTATTTCCACATTTTCCTGTGCTATTGTTTTTCCGTCCTTTGATAAGTCAACAATGAGCCGGCTTTTTATTTTTTCGGTTATACCTGCCAAAAATTCCGCATTGAGTACGACGGGGATATTTTTGATTTCATAGTTTTTATTTTTAGGAAGAAAATCTATATTTGCAGAGTAAGGGATAAGAATCTCAGTATTTGAATAAATTTTCAGCATAATATTTTCAAGGTCGGAATCTGAATTATTATTTATGGCAATGCACTGTACAGCAGGAATATTATTCTGCTGCAAGGCATAATTAAGCACAGGAATAACAGAAACATCAAGATTTACCTGCTGATTTCCCGTGTTCAGAGCTTCCGATTCCTTAGATTCAAAATTCTGTATCATTACTTAGCCCTCCAGATCTGATTAGGTTTAATACCGAAGCGATATATCGCAGTTCTGCGGTACAATAATTATCCGTCAATATTATAACATGCCTTGAGAAATTAAACAATTCCTTTTTGGCTGATTCCGTCAAGATTTCTCTGCAATTCATTGAACCCCCACGGTCTTTCCATAAGGCTGCGTATAATAAGCAATTTCCATTTGTTTCCGATAAGCTGAACCGTTACTGCAACGGGACATTCGGAAATTAATTCTTCCTTTGTTTTTATAGTTCTGCCGACTCTCCTTCCACACATCGGATTTTTATGTTACATTCACATTATAATGCAGCATTATAAAAAAACACAATAGTAAAAAGGGTATAAAAAATTTTTTTCGACCGGACGGCATGGCTGCACAACGGTTACCAAAAAGTAAGCAGCCCATAAAAAAGTGCGTATTTGTATGATATGAAATAATCTGTATAATGGTAATTACAGAGGGAAACAGCCTTTGAATACATACGAGGAGGTAAATATTATGGCACTTACAAATCTTTCCGGATGGGCTGACAGCACAACATCATCTGCCTGTTTGACCGTTACGGGCGGCTGGTCTACAAGTATTCCAAGGTCCACATCTGCGACTTTGGCGAGCCGGACGACGAGAGCGTGCTGTGCGCGGGCGGCGGAGGTTTTGACGACACGCCTCTTTGCGGGTTGGTTTATCCGTCTCTTACCTCCGTTCGTCAGGACAATGCGGAACGTGAAAGGACGGCACTGGACGTTATCGCAAAAATGCGGGCCGGTGAGCCGTGACAGCACAGGGGATTGCTGAACGGATGATTTTGACATTGTTGTATTGTAATTTTCAATAAAAACTACGTTCCATTTTTGTCACAGCTTACAGATTTAAGTTTTGACAAGAATTCCTCCATCAGCTTATAATGGACTAATGAAGGAATTTTTACAATTATGGAGGCTGACATGGAACGAAAAATCGTACTTAAAAAAGAACTTCTTGACACATTCAAAAAAATAGGCGTGGCGGCCGGGCAGACGGTCATGGTTCACTGCTCCCTGAGTTCTCTGGGCTTCGTCTGCGGCGGGGCTCAGGTGGTGATCGAGGCCCTGATGGAGAGCGTTGGTGAGGACGGAACCCTTATGATGCCCACTCAATCCTGGAAAAACCTCGATCCTAGCTCCGGCGTCCATTGGCAGGAGCCCCAGGAATGGTGGCAGCTCATCCGGGACAACTGGCCGGCCTACGACAGGGACATCACGCCCACCAACACTATGGGTGCCGTGGCGGAGATGTTCCGCCGGTGGCCGGGGACAGTCCGCAGCGGCCATCCGGCCAGGTCCGTGGCGGCCTGGGGCCGATACGCCGAGTACCTGACGGAAAGCCACGATCTATCCAATATCTTTGGAGATGGCTCACCCATCGGCAAGCTTTACGAGTTGGACGGCTATGTGCTGTTGATCGGTGTGGGCTACGACAAGAACACCTCCCTCCACTTGGCCGATGTGCGGGCTGATTATCCTGGCAAACACAACACCGTGGAGAGCAGCGCGATTATGGAAAACGGTATTCGTGTCTGGAAGTCCTATGAAACACTTTTTGTGGACGGAGAGGATTTTGACCAGATCGGTCAGGCTTTTGAGGCAAGTTGTCCGGTTGCCAAAGCCGTCTTGGGAAATGGGACAGTGACCTTCATGCGCCAAAGGGAACTGGTAGATTTCGCGGTCAGATGGATCGAGGAGAACAGAAAATGATGCGTTCATACGAACGACCATAAAAATAGTATGTAGAGGTCGAATTGTGATTATTAAAGTCGGCAATTTTGAATGTACCGAGGTGTGGGATGGGGTATTTTATAAAAAGCTTTCCCGTTATCCGCAAATCACCGATTGGGAACTTAGGACAATTATTGAGTTTATCGAGTATGTGCGTAAATACGGCAGGGAATGTCGGATCGAATGTGAAGATGCAGAGCTGTTAAAGCGTATTCATGAAAAAATCCGCAAGAAAAAAATCTACCTGAAGGCGGCCCGTCCTGCGCTGTTGACGGAATGTACCGCCTGCCCCTACCGCAAATGATAAAAATGGGCAGGTACTGGCTGACGGATTCATATTGGATGATATTGATGTAGGATATAATCTTGCAGAGTTTAATACAAAGCCGAGGAAAACCCAAAAGTGCGCCTTTGCGGTGTAATTTTCTTCTTGCGATGTAAAATGTGTGCCTGTGCTAATATCGGTAGATTTATTCACGATTTTGTGGTACGATTTATTGAAGGATGGGTATATCTGCCCGGAAAATCGGAATTTGAGGGAGTCAAGATAGATATGGCAAAAATAATATGGGAAGGAAATCAACCTTGGGGAAAAGAATTTCCTGATATTCCGCTTCCCGAAGGTGCGGTGAAAATAAAGAGGCCGGATAATCTGTTGAGCGCATCTGTGCCGTATGGGATCATCCCTATGATCCTGTGCTTTATCGCTGTTATTATCAAGAAAAGCACAAGTACAGAGTTTCTCTTTGACCTGCGCTTTATGCCGATTGGGTTTCTTATCGGCTTTTTACTGATACCTGTCCATGAATATCTTCACGCAGTTTGCTATCCGAAAGAGGCGACTGTTTATGTGGGTATCTGTATAAAGAAAGTGGCTGCTTATGCGGTTTCCGGTTTTCCAATTAGAAAATGCCGGTATATTATTATGTCCCTTGCTCCTGTCCTATTGGGAATCATCCCACTTTGCATTTTCCTGATATGTCCTCCGGAATGGAAAGGACTGTTGACAATTTGTATTGTTCCGTTGTTCATGGGTCTGATTTCTCCTTCGCCTGATTATATGGATGTAATGCAAATCATGAAACAGGTTCCGAATGGTGCAAAAATACAGGCAACCAATGAAGGATTATTCTGGTTTATGTGATTAAACTTTGTTGAGGAATGTTATGCAGAGCCAATTTAGTTTTATATTTTTACAACATACGGAAAACTGACTGACAATTCCTGTGATCGAAAAGGACAGGCAAAAAGCTCCTCACCTCCGAAGTGGAAGTGAGGAGTTCCTTTTTGCCCTTATGCCCTTATTTCCGTCCCGTCCTTGAATGTGAACCGTACATCCTCTTTGGAGTAGACCGTCACGAAATCCAGCAGCGCACACCAGAGGGAGGGCTCGAACCGCTCCACCAGGGTGTCCTGCGCCTTGAGGGTTTCGAGGTAAGCTTCGATGGTCGCCTGCCCGGACTGTCACTATCAGTCCAATGAAGGCTATACGAGGTCCTTTGCCAAACGCTTTTTCATTACGCCCAAAGAATACCGCAAGCGGAAAAGCGATTGAAAAAGGCGCAGAGAAAATTGTCACTCATGCAGAAAGGCCAGAACAATCGCAATAAACAAGGACCTCATGCACAAGCAGTCAAAGCAGATAACCAATGCTTATGACTGTGTGCATTGAAGACCTTGATATGAATGCAATGGCACAAGCCTTGCATTTCGGTAGATCCGTTTACGACAACGGTTGGGGAATGTTTATGGTATTTTTGAAATACAAACTTGAAGAAGAGGATGTCACAATTAAGTCTTAAGAGTATTCATCCAGCTTCTTCGATGCAAGACGACAAGAGAAATACCCAGACGTACACATTCCTCAAGTGAAAGTATAAAATAAACATACGGGATAGATAAGCCAAAAACGAAGGCTGAAAGAAAACCGAGCGGTACACCGAAAATCCATGTTCCGATTATATCTATAATCATAATATATTTTGTTTTTCCTCCGCTTCGCAAAATACCGCCGCCGACAATCATATTAAGAACCTTGAACGGTACAACTAATGAATAGGCTGTAAGTATTTGAACCGTAATCTGACGGACATTTTCATCCACGTTATAGATTCTAACATAATACGGCATTATAAACACGATAATAACCGAGAAAATAAGCGAACCAACAGCACCGTAAAGTATCAGTTTTTTTGAGGCGATATATGCCTTGTCAAATTCTCCGTCACCGAGTCTTTTACCCATTATAATGCCTGCCGCCTGACTAAGGCCGCTTAAGGCTCCGATTGTCAAAGACTGAATGGGATTTGTAAGTGTCATAGCTGCACAGGCGTCGGTACCCAGATGTCCGTATATTCCCGCATAAACATTTTCGCCTACGCTCCACATAAATTCGCAAATCAGAATAGGCATAAGCATGGTTAAATATTGCTTATAGTTAAATTTTCCCATGCCTTTGACCTCATCAGGCTCCGCCGCTGTCACTTTTCTGTATTTGATATACATGATAAATATAAGTATAAAATTTACTGCCTGAGAAATCAGCGTAGCGACCGCCGCACCTATTATGCCCCATTCGGGGAAGCCGAATTTGCCGAATATAAGTACATAATTCAGCCCTGTATTTACAGCCGCAGCAGCAATTCCGGCATAAAGCGGCAATGCCGCTTTTTCCATACATCGGAGCATTGTCGAGAGTATCGTTGACCCTGCCGCAGCAAGAAAACCCCAGGCGGTTATAAAAAGATATCCTCCCGCAGCGTCAACAGCCGCTTCGTCCTCTGTATAAAGATTCATAATCTGCTTTGGCAAAACGGCGCAAAGTACGGTAAAAATAAAAGCGACGCCCAGAGCAAGCATAAGATTGGCAGTAAGACTCCTTTTTACCTCCGCACGGTTTTTCTGTCCCATATACTGAGAAATCATTATTCCTGCAACCGCACTTACCGCTGAAACCATTACATTAAATATTCCTGTAAATTTTCCCGCAAGTCCGACAGCCGTAACATCAACACTTCCGAGCTGACCAATCATAATCTGATCAACAACACCGAATGACGCCTGAAGCATTGATTGAAGCGCAACGGGAATTGCAAGAATACAGACCGAATAAAAGAATGATGTTTTTTTCATAAATACCACACCCCTGCCACTTCCATTATAGGACAACAGGGGTGTTAATGCAAAACTTAAATACATAAGTTATACCAAAATAAAGTGTATATTTTTGTAGAAAATCATAGACTGCGTGTACTTCCACGGATAATCAGCTTTGTGGGGAGAGTAATTGTTGACTCGACCTCCTCTCCGTCACGGAGACGCCGCAAGGACTCCAAAGCACATGCCGCTCTTTTTGCCGTATCCTGCCGAACAGAGGTAAGTGATGGGAATACCATACCGCAAAGCGGGGTATCATCAAAGCCGGCAACCGATATTTTTTGCGGAACCGA
>CANRDH010000036.1 GCA_947629295.1 uncultured Clostridia bacterium | reverse complement strand
TTTCGAGTCAGGCCCGTTATGACCACTTCAATACGTCTCCATAGTATATTTTGCTGTTACCAAACAGGCAACAATAACATTTTATATTTTTTTTACACGATTGTCAATACGATATTGAAAATTTATTTATATTATTGAAAAAAAATATTATTAATAAAACAGCACAAAAAAATAGACATTTATAATTGAAAAATATGTAATACAGTGATAGAATAATGTTAAGAGTTAATGTGTACATATGTACAGCATAAGACTAAAATATGACGGGGTGATATTGATGGTAGTTGTGGAAAGCGGTGAAATACGAAATATCGAAAGAGCTTACGTTCAAAGCGGCAGACCGCTTGCCTCCTTGATGGAACAGGCAGGAGCGGCAGTTGCAGAGCTTGCAGCAAAAATTATTGTACAAAAAAAAATAAAAAATATTGCCGTCCTTTGCGGAAAAGGTAATAACGGCGGCGACGGATTCGTGGTTGCCAGATTCCTTTCGCTTATGAGCGATGTAACTGTTATAATAGCAAACGAATATCCGGCAACAGATCTCGGAAAGTTGAATTTTGATATTATACCCGACAAGGTAAATGTTTTATCCTTTGCCGAAAATCCGGACGAATGTATGAAGGTTATAAATAATTCCGAAATGCTTATTGACGCAATCTATGGAATATCATTCCGAAATATGCTCGATCCGTTAAGCGCTCAGGTAATTGATTACTGCAATAAAAACATCAATGCCGTAAAAATTGCTGTTGATACTCCAAGCGGTATCATATGTGATACCGGTGAGGTTCCCGACAATTGCTTCCATGCGGATTATACCGTATCCTTTACCACACTAAAACCGCTGCACGTCCTTTACCCCTCAACAGATTACTGCGGAGAGGTCTCGGTTGCGCAAATAGGTATACCTGAACATATAATAAATAAATGCACCTATGTAATGAAAACAACAGATGAATTTATTAATTCTCATCCGCTTAAGGAAAGAAAAAAATCCGCACATAAAGGTACAAACGGGACTTTGCTTTCTGTGTGCGGAAGCTATGGAATGTCCGGCGCCGCAATCCTGTCCGGAACTGCCGCCCTTCGCAGCGGGGTCGGTATTTTGCGTGCCGCTGTTCCGGACGGTATTTACCCCATTGTCGCATCAAAGCTGACGGAAGCTGTATTCGTTCCGCTTGAACAATCAAGCGACGGCCTTATAAGCATAAATTCATTTGATACATTACAGTATGAAATACTTGAAAAAGCAAGTGCGCTCCTTATAGGATGCGGTCTTGGAACAAGCAGCAATATGGCTGAGCTTGTATCTGCAATGCTCACCACCTCAACGAGACCGATAGTGCTGGATGCAGACGGAATAAATTCAATAGTTATGTACACGGACGTATTAAGACAATGCAGCGCTCCTGTTATACTTACTCCCCACCCGGGTGAGATGGCAGCCCTGACAGGGACGGACGCTGCAACAATCCAGAAAAACAGATATCGCACGGCAAGAGATTTTGCAACCGAATACGGTGTCACGGTTATTCTTAAAGGTGCAAATACACTTATAGCTCTGCCGGACGGTAATGTCTATGTAAATCTTACAGGAAACAACGGCATGGCAAAAGGAGGCAGCGGGGATATTCTCGCAGGCATGGTAGCCTCATTCCTTGCCCAGGGCGCAGGCTATGCTGAGGCAGCAATATACGGAGTATATTATCACGGTCTTGCCGGAGATAAATGCGCTGAGAAATATTCCGCCCGTACTATGCTTCCGAGTGATATGCTTGAAGAACTGAAATATATATACTAATTTCAAATCTCCGTTACAATCGGACATTCAATTTCTCTCCTGTATGCTTGATCCGTCAAAGCTGCTTTTTATCATAAATCACGTATAAACGAATATGATATAACAGTACAAAAAATATAACGGTAAGGAAAGATGATCCATACCGTATGAAAGGCGGTAGGAAGCTTGAAAAAGCTTATTGCGGCGGCTTCCGCGGCAGTACTGTTTCTGTCAGCGGCAGCCTGCTCGGAAGAGAATGATTCACCGAAGATAAAGCTTGAAACAGAAAGGGATTGCATTATTAATTACAAAGGAAACGAATATAGCTGCACACTAAGCTTCTTAAGTGACGGAGTGGAAGCTGTTACCCTGAAGTCACCCGAAACTCTTTCGGGATTAAGCTTCCGATATTCCGACGGAAAATATACCGTATCCCTCGGCTCGCTTATCTGTCGCAGCGATTCTATCCTTCTTCCCGATAATTCATTCCCCGCTGCCGTTTCGGATATCATGCATGATATCAAAAAAAATAAGGATAATATACAGCTGATCAAGGAAAAAAACGGATATTCGTATTCCCCATCCTTGGGAACACCATGCACTGTCAGAACCGACCAAAACGGAAGTATAACGGAAATTTCACTTGGCAATAAATAATATATGTACAATGCTCAAAACGGTAAAAAGGTCTGTCGCACATAATGTGCAGCAGACCTTTTATCACAATTTGGGTATTATTCTTGTCGTGTGTTCGGTATTACTCGCCGAATGCCGTTCTATCCTTATTGTAGGACGATTCATCACGAAACAAGAGTGAAATACACCATATTGCGGCAAGCGCCACAAGGGTATAGATGATTCTGCTTATGATACCTGTCTGTCCGCCGCATATCCATGCAACGATATCAAACTGGAATATACCGACAGAACCCCAGTTAAGTCCGCCGATAATCAGCAGTATCAAAGAAATTTTATCAAGCATAAAATATACCTCCAAAACAATTCTGTCCCTAATAGCATTGGCATTTTTTATGTTTTTATTCATTAAATTATTTTTAATATGAAAATTTTTATCAAAGATAAATAGCGCAATGTTTCATTGCGGCTATTCCCTTTCTTATGTGCTTATAAACTGTAGCTGTCTTTATATTAAGCTTATCGGCTATTTCACACGCTTTCATTCCCGAATAAAATCTCATATTGATACATTCGCGCTGTCTGCCTGTAAGCTCGTTTTCCATGGCAATCCTCAGAATTTTCTTCATTCTGTCACGTTGTTTATCGTTTCCCCCATCCTCCTTATTATTCATATAGGCAAACAATGACATCTCTTTTTCTTCATTTTCACCTATGTACCTTAAAATTGTTTTCATCAACATTCCCCCTTTCTTTTTGCAAGCAGTCTTGCCGTGTCCATACATTCATAGTACATACTTGTCATAATATTAATTCTGTTGGTAAACTCCGCAAGCTTGTCAGGCGTCGCCGTCTTCATCTCATTCTTCATTTCCGCTATCCTTTCCTTGAGATTTCCCGCACTTTCAAAATACTCCTCAGCCCATTCACTGTATGTCATATTAGCTCCTTTCAACACGATACGTGTAGTTAATTTATAAAAAAATATAGGCATATAAAATACACTAATTTATCTGTATGTGTATTTCTACTTCCCTTTATAATCAATTATAATCCATTTCAGGTAAAAATCAATACCCATTTTCTTAATTTTTATTTACTGTCGCTTAAAATGTATAATAAAAAAATAAGGCTTGAAATACACGTACCGTGGTGTTATAATATTAACAATAAACTAACATAATACAGCCGTACAATATTGTTCGGCGGAAGCTGCTTGGGGGACAATATGAAAAACAATGTCGGAAACAAAATCAGAGAGCTTAGAAAAAATATCGGAATGACTCAATCGGAGCTTGCAGAAAGGCTCGGAATATCTGCGTCCGCTGTTGGTATGTATGAGCAGGGCAGGCGGCAGCCTGACAGCGACATGATACTTAAAATATGCTCGGTATTTGAAATATCGGCAGATTACCTTCTCGGAAAAAATAAAACTGTACAAAAACACGGAGTATGCGAGCTATCCGATGTTTTTGACGAATTCACTCAGGTTCTTACCTCACAGCAGGGACTTATGTTTGACGGTGTACCTTTGAATGAGGAGGATAAAAGGAAAATAGTAGATGCCATAAAGGCGGTTGCCGCTCTTGCCAGGCAGCACAGAAAAGAATCATTCGGATAAACGGAGATTTTATATGAACAAAATAGAGCAGAATGTCAAACAGCTTATACACAAATACGGATGTGCTGATCCGTTTCTTATCAGCGAAAAAATGGGAATAATTACAGTGGACAGAGATTTGCCTGAGCACATCAACGGCTTTACGGTGACTATGGAAGAAATACCCTTTATAGTACTGAATACGTCCTTGAATTACCATAACCGCAAAATCACAGCCGCCCATGAGTTGGGCCATATAGTATTGCACGGAACTACAAACACCATAAAGCTTAGTTTAAATACAAGCTTTTGTGTTTCCAAATTTGAAAAAGAGGCGGATTGCTTTGCCGCTTATCTTTTGCTTGCTTCCGAAAAAGACGAAACGGTAGGTATGGACAGTGTTACAGCGGAGGATATATCAAAACTTACACATTTGCCCAAATCAATGATTGAAGACGCATTTTTCGGGTAAACTATATACAGAAATGATTTTTGGGAGGGTTCGGCATGAAGTTTTTTATAAAACGCGGTGCGTCTTGTATTGACGGTTTCACCGTATACAACGATAATGCCGAGCCGGTATATACGGCAGCAGTGGAGGCTTCTCCATCGCTTCGCATCAGATTGACGGATAACGGGGACAGGCTTCTTTCGTCAATTAAATTCAATAACTTTGTTCTTAACTATTTTACCGTCAGATGCGCAAGAAGATTCTATGCCCTTGTGCCATGTATGGACAAGCAATTTTCATTTGCAATATACGGAAGTACATTTCGATTTATCGGAAATCTTGCGGACGGAAGATTTTCAATGTTAAATTCAGACGGAGAAATAATAATGACGCAAAAAAAATGCTGGACTCAGCAGGGTGAGGGCTATGAGATAAATATCACCGATGGGCAGTACCATATTTTTATGCTGTCTGTTGCCATGTGTGCGGACATATACATTGCTCTGACAGAGAGCCATCCCATACCGACTTAAGTTATTATCGGTATAAAATAAAATGCAAACGGGGCTTTCGCATTAAGTTTTTATAAACTTAAGCGATGCCCCTTTGTTATAGCTATATTAACAAACCTCGCCGCTTGCGGGTGGCGATTAAATGTTCAGCCTTTGGAAAACTCAAGCCTTTTGTAAAAGGCTTAATTTAAAACGGAATGCTGACCGCATTTAGTGCGACAACCTTGTAATGTAATTATTACAAGACTTTAATGGAATTATAAAAGTATTCGTTATTTTGTGTAATCAGATACAACTTTTCTCAGCCGTATTGTGAGGTAATTCCGAGATATTCTTCAAGTGTAAGTCCACTTTCATAAAGCTCCTTCGCAATCTCCTTGCCAAGATATCTTATATGCCATGCCTCATAGGCATAACCTGTTATATCCTCCTTATTCTGAGGATACCTTATAACAAAACCATATTTCCAACAATTATCGGCGAGCCATTTTGCCTCCGGCGTATCGGCAAAGCTGAATAACGTGCTGTTTATATCCATTGCAAGACCTGTCTGGTGCTCCGAATGCCCCGGACGTGCCGAAACCCTGTCCGCCTCCGAAACTCCCCTTTGCGCGCAGAAATTATTATATATACTGTCCTGAAGCCAATAACTTCTGTAACCTGATACTATATATAAATTAATTCCGTCAGCAGAAGCGTCATCCGACATAGTCTGAAATGCTTCAAGTGCCTCATCATTAAGTCCCGAGCCATAATTCTCAGGTAAAGAATAGGTTTTGTTTGCGATAAGAATACCATCAATATACGTTACGCCGTCTATTACCTCAATTTTTTTTGTTTCAACCGTTTCCCTGTTACTCCAAAGGGAATATATTTTTTCTTCCCCGTCTTCGGTATCCGTGTAAGCATAACTTCTTATTTTTACATAATAAACACTGTTCTGAGGGAGATTTTCTTTGAGATAGGTTGAACTTTCACATCCATCAACAGTAATAATTTCCTGCACTGACATATCCTCATACTTACTTATCGCAATTTCATATCCGTCAGCGTTTCCTGAAGGCAGCCAATCCAGTTGAAATTCAGATACCTTAGTCTTAACAGACGCAAAAGATATTTGCTCAGGAATAACATTATAAGATTTTACAGTGCTGCCCTCATATTCTCCCAGCATAGCAACAGTGAAATAATATCTGCCCACTCCCCTGTCCTCTGTGCTGTCATACTCAATTTTATAATCAACATTACGGCTCAGCACAGTTCCGTTATAGGATACTTTTACCGAAGGTTCTGTAAATTTGCCGTTGTATGTCACATCATCAGCAATAATATCACATTCGGATATATTTATTTTTTGTACTTCTTTATCAGAGTGTTGGGATTCAATCACACTTTCATAAATATCGTCGTGAGGATTCCCGTTCACTTCAATATTGTCCTCAGTTTTTTGGGAGGAACTCAAGCTAATGATTTCATCTGTTTTTAAATTTTGTGCATTAGCATTAGACTTTGTTATGAAAAAAGAATAATATGAAAAAGCACCGGCGGCTGTCGCAATAATAACCGCTGCCAGTACATATTTATAATTTTTTTTCATTAAAGCACCCCCTGACAATCCGACAAATTTTCTTATAATCCTACGATTACATTTTATAACCCACAAAAATAGAAGTCAAGCACTTTAGAAAATATTGCTGAAATTTTATAAAATAATTGATTACGATATGTAAAATACGTCAGTATAATAGCCTACATCATAAGATGCAATAAAAAAATTCATTCATACCGGACTGTTTATCATCGTCTTTAGTTTATCCTCTGTTTATATTATGGGATATTATAAGAAACTTAAACAGTTCCCGGCGTCAAGTCGTAATTAATTTTTTTAAGCTAATTAATCTATGGCTCGACCATAAATTTACTCGATGGACAACAGATGAGTTTGTCATTTGTAGTTTCGGAAAGCCTCGCAAGAGGCTTTCACGATATATTCTGCCGCATTCCGACAGGCAAACTAACTATCGCGGAGCGGGGGGCACCCCGCTATTTGTTTCTGTTTACCCAGTTTCGGGGGTTGAGGGCGAGGAGGAAGGGGAAAATTTCCAACCTGCCGAGAATCATCGCAAGGGCAAGTACAATAGTTGAAAAATCAGAGTACCCCGAATAGTTTCCCGCCGGACCCACAGCCCCAAGTCCCGGACCCACATTATTCACACAGGAAACAGCAGCGGTCAGATTTGTTTCAAGATTGAACGTATCAAAGGATATCATCAAAAATACACCCAGTATCAAAGCCATATATACAAAGAAATATATATTTACCCTGCGTATGGTGTTGTTTTCAATGACCTTTCCGTCAATTTTGACAGACGTTACAGAACGGGGGTGAAGCTGCTGCTTAATATCATTCCATGCGGATTTGACAAGGATTATGACCCTCGATATTTTCAATCCGCCGGCAGTAGAGCCTGCACAGCCTCCGAGGAACATCAACAAAAACAGTACAGACCTCGAAAGCGACGGCCAAAGGTTAAAATCCGCCGTTGAATATCCTGTTGTTGACATGATGGACGTAACCTGAAAAAATGAGTTTCTTACAGAATCTCCGGCATTTCCGTATATTGGCAGTATGTCTATTGCAATAACCGCCGTCGATATAAGAACTATGCTGAGAAAAATCCAAAGCTCAAGGTTCTTGAAAACAACACCGAATCTTCTCAGAAGCAAAAGATAATATAAATTGAAATTCACCGCAAAAATAACCATGAATATTGCTATTACCCATTGCAGATACGGACTGTATCCGCCTATAGAATCTGCCCTTATTCCGTATCCTCCCGTGCCGGCTGTTCCGAGAGCGTGAATAACACTGTCAAAAATAGGCATACCGCCGCTAAGCAAAAAAACTATTTCAACTACCGTCAGGGCAAAATAAATGATATATAAAATCTTTGCAGTATCTTTTATTTTCGGCACCAGCTTTCCGATAACGGGACCTGCCATCTCCGCACGCATTATATGCATGGAACGTCCCGAATCCGTCGGTATTATCGCCATGACAAGCACAAGTATTCCCATACCGCCTATCCAATGCGTAAAGCTACGCCACAAAAGCATACTTCTGCTCATGGCTTCAACATTTTCAAGTATTGACGCACCTGTCGTTGTAAAACCGCTTGCCGTTTCAAAAAAAGCGTCGGCAAAATTCGGAATTTCTCTGCTTATAAAAAACGGCAGTGCCCCTATAACCGATAAAAGCACCCACGCAAGGCTTACTATCGTAAAACCTTCCTTTGCAAACATCACATTATCCTTTGTTTTGAATACAAGCATAAGCACAGCACCTAAAGCCGCCGCCCCCGCCGCTGATATTCCGAATGCAGCAGTACAGAAAAATTCCTTATAAAGTAAAGATACCGCCAGAGGAAGCAGTATAAGAACAGCTTCCAGACACATAATCTGCCCTACTCTGTATAACACCATGCGCCGATTCATTTTTTACGCTCCTAACCTACTGTAAAATATCCGATAAATCATTCAGCCTACTTCCTGCTGCGACTACTATCACCCTGTCATTTGCTTCGATTTTGTCAAGGCCTGACGGAACAATAGCCCTTCGGTTTCTTATTATTCCACCGACAATGATGTTTTTCCTGATATTCAAATCCTTTATCGGAATATTTATTCCGCTGAAATCTTCGCTTACCTTGAATTCAAGAACTTCAGCCTTACCGTCCATTACCTTATATAACGCCTCAACATTACTTCCCTTTGAATTTTCAAGCGCCCTTGCGTACCTTACAACAACATCCGACGCTATTTTCCGCGGAGATATTATACTGTCAAGACCGAGCTTTTCCGCCATTTCGATAAGCTCCTGCCTGTTTATCTTAGCAACAACCTTCGGAACTCTGCTTACAGAAGCAAATATTGATATCAGTATGTTTTCTTCGTCCATTCCCGTAAGAGAAACAAAAGCGTCTGTTGCGGCAAGCCCTTCCTCCAAAAGAAGCTCCTGCTGCGCTCCGTCGCCGTTTATAACAACTGTCTTCGGAGAAACTATCTCCGACAGCATATTTGCCTTTTCTCCGTCCTTCTCTATCAGCTTAACACTGCTTCCCGAATAGGAAAGCATATGGGAAAGGTAATAGGCTATTCTGCTTCCGCCGAGAAGCATAACCTTCTTAGCCTGTTTTGTTTCCACTCCGAGCGAACGCATAAGCTTCTGCATTTCGGTAAGAGAAGCCGTAAGTCCTATTTTATCCCCGGTTTGCAATACAAAATTACCGTCGGGTATATATACATTTTCTCCCCTCTGAACCAAACATACAAGAAAATTCTGATTAAATTTGCTTCTTATATCCATAAGCCGTGAATTTATCATGGGTGAACCTTCACGAAGTATTATCTCCACTATTTCAAAATTTCTCTGAGAGAATGTTTCTATTTTCACCGCAAACGGCAGACGCAGTATATTGAATATCTCCTCAGCGGCAAGATGTTCGGGATTTATCGACATGGACAAATCGAGATGCTGACGCAGAAAACCTATGTTATTCATATTATATTCGGGTTTTCTTATTCTTGCTATCGTATGGAGCGCACCCATTTTTCTTGCTATGAAACAACAAAGCATATTAAGCTCGTCAAGTGTTGTAACCGCAACTATCAAATCGGTATTCTCAACTCCTGCGTCCTTCAGGGTATCGCAGTCAGTACCGCTTCCGCACACCCCGATTATGTCATATATATTTGTCAGATTATCTATGACCCGGGGGTCGGTATCAACAGCCACGACATCATGGCCTTCATCAACCAGATTCGATATTATCGTAGAACCAATCTTTCCACAACCTACAACAACTACCTTCATATAATAAACCTCCGTACATAACATTCCCATGATAAAAAATATTACATACATATAATATACCAAATTCATCCGAAGTTCAACAAGAAAAAAAATAATTATGATGACTAATTATAAAAAATTGTGTATAATTAAAATATAATTTACTGTTTCAAGGCATTTCAAATGATACTACGGAGGTTATTATGACAGAAAATGAAAAAAATAAAATTTCTGCGGACATGAATCCCGATGTATATTATCCGGAAGATGAGCCGAATGTTTCAGCTCATGAAAAATTCCGCAGACGAATATTCAAAATGGTATCCGTTGGCGTGGTCGATGATACGATTAACAGATTATACGATATAATCAGTATTTCCGCCCTTGTTTTGAATATCCTTTCAACCATACTCAACACATATAAAAGCATAAGTGCCGAGTACGGGAATATATTAAGCTGCATTGAATTTGTAACTGTTACGTTTTTTGCCGTAGATTATCTTCTCAGGCTATATACAGCTAATTGCCTTTATCCGCACCATAATGAAATAAGGTCGATTTTAAAATATATTTTCTCTTTTTCGGGCATTGTGGATTTACTTTCCTTCCTGCCTTATTATTTGCCTACATTCTTTCCCGCGGGTGCTGCGGTGTTCAAAATGTTCAGAGTCGCAAGAATACTGAGGCTGTTCCGCATAAATGCCTATTATGATTCTCTTAATGTTATAGCGGAAGTACTCATGAGAAAAAGACAGCAGCTTATGTCGTCGGTATTTATTATACTTGTGCTTATGCTGGGTGCAAGCCTTTGTATGTACAGTATAGAGAATCCTGCACAGCCCGAAATATTCTCCAATGCCTTTTCGGGAATATGGTGGGCGGCATCAACTCTTCTCACCGTCGGTTACGGTGACATATACCCGATAACCACCCTCGGCAAGGTTCTGGGAATATGTATAACCTTTTTAGGCGTGGGTATGGTTGCAATACCTACAGGTATTATTTCCGCAGGCTTTGTTGAGCAATATTCCAGACTTCAGAGCATTGATAACGGGGTCGAGGAGGATGTGCATTTCATAAAAATACAGATTGATAAAAGTGATAAATGGGCAGGCAGAAATATAGCTGAGCTTGCACTTCCGAAGGGCGTAATCATAGCTATAATTCAAAGAGGAAATGACAATATTATTCCGAGGGGAAATGTCAGACTGCGTGCCGGTGATATAATTGTACTCGGGGCAGACTCCATAAAAGGTGACAAGCCGATTTATCTTAAGGAGGTCACAATTGGGAAAAATCATACTTGGAACGGACGGATGATTAAGGATCTTGATATTTCCCGACAAACTATAATAATTATGGTCAAGCGTGGTGATAAAACCATTGTTCCGAACGGCAATCTGACACTTCTCGAGGGGGATACGGTGGTCATGTATTCAAAAAAACGTACAGGCACGGATAGATCTGATGATAATTTGTAAAAATA
>CANRDH010000035.1 GCA_947629295.1 uncultured Clostridia bacterium | reverse complement strand
GCAATCGTTCTTCCTAACGGTACAGGTAAGCAGGTAAGAGTTCTTGCTATATGCAAGGGCGATAATGTACAGAAGGCTCAGGAAGCAGGCGCTGAATATGTAGGCGCTGAG
Source organism: uncultured Clostridia bacterium (assembly GCA_947629295.1). Taxonomy (GTDB): domain Bacteria; phylum Bacillota; class Clostridia; order Oscillospirales; family Acutalibacteraceae; genus UBA1213. The sequence continues at coordinate 11,444 of CANRDH010000035.1, read as the reverse complement.
GAATTTACACAAAAGATTCAGAGCGAGGGCTGGATGGATTTTGACGTACTTATAACAACACCCGATATGATGGGACTTGTAGGACGTCTTGGTAAGGTTCTCGGTCCGAGAGGACTTATGCCTAACCCGAAGGCAGGCACAGTAACTCCTGATATAGCCAGAGCTGTCAAGGAGGCAAAGGCAGGTAAGATTGAATACCGTCTTGATAAGACCAATATCATTCACTGCCCGATTGGTAAGGTTTCCTTCGGTACTGAAAAGATTAATGAAAACTTTGAGGCTCTTATCGGCGCTATTATTAAGGCTAAGCCTGCTGCTTCAAAGGGTCAGTATATCAAATCCTGTGCAGTTACGACAACGATGGGTCCGTCTGTAAAGATTAATCCGTCGAAAATCAACGGTGCGGTTTGATAAAAAAATACTTGACATAAGCGCATTGATGTGCTAAAATATGTGTTGCTGTTGACCAAAGACAGCAGGTGCATTATGCATAATGGGTTTCCCGCCTGCCGAGGTGAGCGTTTATAGTTATAGTGTATAATTATGCGCCTTCTCGGGAAATGGGAGGGCGCTTTTTGCGTCATATTTCAAGGAGGTGAATTGTTTTGCCAAGTCAGAAGGTTTTAGAGCAGAAACAGCAGATCGTTGCTGATCTTGCTGAAAGAATTCAGGGTTCGGTAGCCGGTGTTATAGTTTCTTATGAAGGTATAACCGTTGATGAGGATACAAAGCTTCGTAAGGATCTGCGTGAAGCAGGAGTTAAGTACACCGTTGTAAAGAACACCCTGATAAAGCGTGCGGCTGAAAAGGCAGGACTTACAGGTATTGACGAGGTGCTTAACGGTACTTCCGCAATAGCTACAAGTGATGAGGATTATGTGGCTGCTGCCCGTATTCTCCAGAAATTTGCAGACGGTCATAAGACCTTTGCAGTTAAGACCGGATATCTCGATAATGATGTAATAAGTCTTGAAAAAATCCAGAGTCTTGCAAAGCTTCCGAGCAGAGAGGTTCTCCTCGCAAATGTACTCGGCGCTTTCCAGGCACCTATTGCATCTTTCGCAAGAGCCGTACAGGCTATTGTTGACAAAGAAAACGGAGAGGCTGTTGCCGATTCGGCTGAGGCTCCGGCTGAAGCATAATCAAAGGAAACTAAATCTTAAATTTGGAGGTAAACTATCATGGCATCAGAAAAGGTTACTAATATTGTAGAAGAATTGAAGGGTCTTACTGTTCTCGAGCTTTCAGAGCTTGTACACGCAGTCGAGGACGAGTTTGGCGTATCCGCAGCAGCAGCGGTTGCAGTAGCAGCTCCCGCTGAGGGTGGCGCAGCAGCTGAGGAAAAGACAGAGTTTGATGTTATCCTTAAGGCAGCAGGCGCAGAGAAAATCAAGGTTATAAAGGTTGTTCGTGAGATTACCGGTCTTGGACTTAAGGATGCTAAGGCTGTTGTTGACGAAGCTCCGAAGACACTTAAAGAAGGTATCAGCAAGGATGACGCTGAGGCTATCAAGGCTAAGCTTGCAGAGGTTGGCGCAGAGGTTGAGATTAAGTAATTTAAAATTGCTTAATTTTGCGGTAAGACATATACACCCTAAGGAGGTGCAATCATGGCAAAGTGTGAAATTTGCAATAAGGGAGTTACTTTCGGTATTAAAGTATCTCACTCACATAGACGCTCAAACAGAGCTTGGAAGCCGAATGTTGTCAAGGTAAAGGCAATCGTAAACGGCACACCCAAGAGAGTTAATGTATGCACCCGTTGTCTGCGTTCAGGCAAGGTTACAAGAGCAGTCTAATACAATTTTTATAAAAGATATCCCCCGGACTGAATCGGGGGATATCTTTTTATGCATCGAGAAGTGTTTGATGGTAAATATAGCCTGAAATTAAGTATGAGTGCTTAATATACCATAAATAAACCGACCTTCGGTAATATATTATTATCGAGGGTCGGCTGTATTAATTTTTTTTACAGGCTTTGCATTAAAGCAGTTTACATAACACGCATTGCCTCCGCAAAGGTGTATTTTGTATTTGACCAGTCAATAGATTTTTCAAAATATGTATTATAGCCTTTGTAGGTTTCTGACAAATCGTAACATCTGAACGGAATCATCTCTATGCAAAAACCGGGTTTTTTATACTTGTACCTGAACCAGTTTTCAAGTCCGCCTGCATATTCGGATTTAACCGTAGTATTTTCAAACAGCAGATACCCGCACTTTTTAGATAGACCCGACGCAAGCTTATAATCATTATTTATTGTTCCGTTTCCGGCGTCTCTCCAATAAATTCCGCCGCCGAGAATATGCATACTCAGCATGAATTGGAAATTATTTTTAGAGCACAAATCGATTATAGCCTTAGTTTCCGGCTCCGAGCCTGCGGACGGACCTCTGTAATTTGTCTGATTTTTATTTAATCCGTCGGTTGCACCTTCCCAGCAGAAGGGAAAATTCCTGTTGAGGTTTACTCCGTTTGCATTTCCCTTATAGCTGTCATTTTCAAAATAAGGCGAAACATACAAAGGTTTTTCACTTGTATTTGCAATCTGTGTTCCGTCCGGATTGGACATCGGGACAAGATAAAGGGTGTATTTATCAAGAAGACTTCGTATGTTGTAGCCGCCATAGCTCTTGTTGTTACAGTAAGCGTCGGCATATTCTTCTATTGAGCGCATAACAAATGACACAGTAATATGCTCTCTTGCATGAATACCTCCGACTATGAGTGCCTTCTTGCTTCCCTTTCCGAGCTGTATAAGCTTTATATCACGTTTTTTAACACTTTTTCCTATTGTAGATACCTTTATGATATCAGGGTAGGAGGATTGCAGATAAGAAATATCCTTATATACCTGCTCCGGAGTATAGGCTTGGTTATAATTCACGATATACACTTTCACAGTGCATTTCGCAGTTTTTCCGTTAGCTGTTTTTGCCGTTATAACGACGGTACCCGCTTTTTTGGCTGTAATTTTGCCATTATTTACGGTGGCAATAGCGTTATCAGAGCTTGACCACGAAACAGTGCTAATAACATTTTTATTCGGTGTAAGCGTTGTCTTGAGTGTAGTGGAGCTTCCTGCTTTGAGAGTGAGTGAAGTTTTACTGAGACTGATTTTTGTCGGCATGTATTTGACGGAAACTTTACAGGTTGCTTTTTTACCGTTTGAGGTTTTTGCGGTTATAGTTGCTGTACCTACATTTTTTGCGGTAATTTTTCCGTTGTTTACCGTAACAATTTTAGAGTCAGAGCTTGTCCAGGAAACATTCTTCAGTGTAGCGTCAGCGGGAGAAATAGTCGCGCTTAGTGTTGCGGTTTTTCCTTTGCAGATAGAAAGAGAAGTTTTATTCAGCTTGATTGAGGTGGGGTATATTCTGACAGTGACCTTGCAGGCTGCGGTTTTACCGTTAGAGGTTTTTGCGGTAATTGTAGCTGTACCGACCGCTTTGGCAGTAATTTTTCCGTTTTGTACGGTGGCAACCTTTGTATTTGAGCTTGTCCATGTAACATTTTTGTATGTAGTATTATTCGGATTTACAGTTGCCGTAAGCTTGTAAGTTTTTCCTTTGGCGATGGATACCGTGGTTTTGCTCAGTTTAACACTTGTTGCAAGAATGGCAACCTTGACGGTGCATTTAGCTGTTTTACCGTTTGATGTTTTTACAGTGATTGTGGCTGTACCGAGCGATTTTGCCGTAAGCTTGCCATTAGATACCGACAGCACCTTATTGTTTGAGCTTGTCCATGTAATCTTTTTTTCTGTCGTATCTTTGGGGTACAATTCAGCTTTGAGCGTATATGTTTTTCCCTTTCCGAGTGTTACAGAGGTTTTACTAAGCTTTACGCTTGTCGGCTTTACAATGACTTTGATTGTACATTTAGCGGTTTTTCCGTTGACGGTACTTACTGTAACGGTTGCTGTACCTGCGGCCTTAGCGGTAATTTTGCCTTTGGATACGGTTACAACATTGCTGTTGGATGTTGACCAAGTGACCGCCTTTTCTGTTGTATTACCGGGGTTTAAGGTTACCTTCAGGTTCTGTGATTTCCCCTTCTCAAGAGTTAAGGATGACTTGTCGAGCTTAATGCTTTCCGGCATAATCACTACCTTTACGGTATATGAAGCCGTTTTTCCGTTTGCTGTGCTTGCCGTGATAATAGCCGTACCGGGTGCCTTTGCGGTTATTTTACCGCCGTTTACCGATACAACACTTAGGTCGGAGGTTGACCATTTTACGGACTTATCTGTTGTATCCTGAGGGTAAACCTTTGCAACAAGCGTACAGGTTTCTCCTTTTTCAAGGGTAAGGGAAGTCTGCCCGATGGTAATACTTTCGGCAGGTACCGTAACGGTTACTCTGCACACGGCAGTAAGTCCGTTCGGGGAAGCAGCGGTTATATCTGCTGTACCCCCGGAAATTGCAATAACTGTTCCATTGGATACAATTGCAACATTTTCATCAGAGCTTGACCATGTAACGGTTTTGTCTGACGTATCCTCCGGTAATATTTCGGCGGTAAGAACCGCGGTTTTTCCTTTGTCGAGAGTTATAGATGTTTGGCTGAGTTTAATTTCCTCTGCTGCTGCGGTAACGGTCACATTGCATACAGCAGTAAGACCGTTTGCAGTTTTTGCAGTTATTTCTGCCGAGCCTCCGGAAATTGCTGTAACTGCTCCGTCGGTTACTGTGGCGATATTATCGTCTGAGCTTGACCATATCACAGTTTTGTCCGCTGCGTCTTCGGGGAGAACCTCAGCAGTAAGAATTTCGTTTTTACCCTTCTCAAGGGTCAGAGAGGATTTACTCAGCCTTATCTCCCGAGGTTTTACCTCCTCATCCTTTGCAGGAATATCGGTGTTGCTGTCACTCGTTTCGTTATATTCTGAAGTTTCGGGAATATCTGCGGCATTGACGCTTGCGGATGTTCCTGTTATTTGCGGAAATATAAATATACTGCCGCTTGCAATAATGATCAGTGACAAAATAACGGACAATGTTTTTTTCAAATACTTTTTCATAATTTTTCCCCCCTGAAATGAAAATATTTCCTATGCGGATATATTTTAAAATATTGCGCCCGAAATATATCAGGCGCAATGTTAAAATAGAATCACAAGATATTTAGTAATGACTGTGTTTTGAAAATATCAGGATTTTTCCTTTATATATTTGTCGATAGCCTTTGCGGCAGCTTTCCCGGCACCCATTGCAAGAATAACGGTTGCGGCACCCGTAACAGCGTCTCCTCCTGCATATACGCCCTCTCTTGTTGTAAGACCGTCATCGCCGTCGGTGACAATACAGCCATGCTTATTAGTTTCAAGACCGGGTGTGGTGCTTCTTATAAGGGGATTGGGACTTGTTCCTATGGACATTATCATTGTGTCCACATCAAGAACGAATTCGCTTCCTTCCTTCACGATAGGACGTCTTCTTCCGCTTGCATCGGGTTCACCGAGTTCCATTTCAACACATCTCATACCGCATACGTTTCCGTTTTCATCTCCGAGAACTTCAACGGGATTTGTAAGCGTTTTAAAGATAATGCCTTCCTCTTCGGCGTGTTCGACCTCCTCTTTACGTGCGGGAAGCTCCTGCATACCGCGGCGATATACAATATAAACCTCTTCTGCTCCCATACGTTTTGCGGAGCGCGCAGCGTCCATAGCAACATTACCTCCGCCGACAACAGCAACCTTTTTGCTGTGCTTGATTGGTGTTTTGCTGCCTTCCTTATATGCCTTCATCAGATTTATACGTGTGAGATATTCATTTGCAGAATAAACTCCCTTAAGGCTTTCTCCCGGGATATTCATAAAGCGGGGGAGACCGGCTCCGCTGCCTATATAAACTGCCTCGTTGCCCATTTCAAAAAGCTCGTCTATGGTAAGAATCTTGCCGATGACCATATTGGTTTCTATATCTACGCCGATGGCCTTAAGATTATCAATTTCCTTTTGAACAATAATCTTCGGGAGTCTGAATTCCGGTATACCGTATACAAGAACTCCTCCCGCAAGGTGAAGAGCTTCATAAACTGTCACCTTATATCCGAGCTTTGCAAGGTCTCCGGCTGCTGTCAGACCGCTCGGGCCCGCACCGATGACTGCAACCTTATGTCCGTTAGGCGTGGGTATTTCCGGATTTTCCGAACAATGCTCACGGTGATAATCAGCTACAAACCTTTCAAGTCTGCCTATTCCGACAGGCTCACCCTTTATTCCTCTTACACATTTTGATTCACATTGTGTTTCCTGAGGACAAACACGGCCGCAAACTGCAGGCAGAGAGCTTGACTCTGATATTATCTTATATGCTCCCTCCATATCCTCATTAGCAACCTTTTCGATAAAGGCAGGGATATCTATCTGTACGGGACAGGCGCTGCGGCATGGCTTATTTTTGCAGTTAAGACAGCGTTTTGCTTCATTTACGGCCATTTCATAGGTATAACCCAAGGCAACCTCATCAAAATTATTTCTGCGTACCTGCGGATCCTGTACCGGCATCGGGCATTTTTTTGGATCCATATTTCTCTGTATAGGCATTATTATTTAACCTCCTGTCTGAGCAGATTACACGACGCCTCGCGGGCATTGGTTTCAAAATACTTATACATGGCGCCTCTTTGCATAGCTTCGTCAAAGTCAACAAGATGACCGTCAAAATCAGGGCCGTCAACACAGGCGAATTTTGTTTCTCCGCCGACAGTCAAACGACAACCGCCGCACATACCCGTACCGTCTATCATGATCGGATTCATACTTACTATTGTTTTGATGTCATATTTTTTTGTGAGCTGAGCTACAAATTTCATCATAATAACAGGGCCTATTGCAATAACCTCGTCATATTTGTTGCCTTCTTTGATAAGCTCCTCAAGGGCATTTGTTACAAGACCCTTTTCTCCGTAGCTTCCGTCGTCCGTCATCATCTTAAGTACAGAGCTGGCAGCATTGAATTCGTCTTCCAGAATAACCAGATCCTTGTTTCTGAATCCGACTATGCTATGAACCTCACAACCCAAATTATGAAGCTTTTTTGCTATAGGATAAGCTATTGCACAGCCGACTCCTCCTCCGACAACGGCAACCTTTTTAAGACCTTCGGTTTCGCTCGGCCGGCCGAGAGGACCGACAAAATCGTGCAGAGAATCGCCCTCACTGAGAGTATTAAGCTCCATTGTAGATCCGCCGACAATCTGAAAGATAATTGTAACCGTTCCCTTATCCCTGTCAAAATCCGCAATGGTAAGAGGAACGCGCTCGCTGTCCTCCTTTGCCCTGAAAATAATAAACTGACCCGGTTCTGCTTTTTTTGCAATAAGCGGGGCGTGTATTTCCATAAGAGTTACCGTCGGATTAAGTTCTTTTTTTCTGACTATCTTATACATATTCCGCAATCCTTTCCGTCAATAAATTAAAGTAGTACATATCCGGGTTAATTATCCGTATCGTGATACAACCGTGTTCATTATAACATATACGAGCAAATTTTACAATACTTATACAAAAATGACATATTTAAAATTTTCCCATACAGTCACAAGGTAGCAGACTGAATTGCTCTATGTAATAATTTTGAAATATTTCAGCATATTTCATTAAAATGATTTAGCGGAGAAAAAGATATTAAAATGTCAAAAAAGAGCTTTTGCCCCCTTGATGTATTTAATTAATCGTAATATAATACTATTGTATTAATTTTTTATAAATTCTACATTTTTTTATTTATTACATATTGAACAGCGCGTATCACAGTCCTATGCGGGAGGAGGATAATCATGCAGCATGAAGAGCTTGAATATCTGAAGGAAACAGTACAAAAGGGTGATTTTTTGATGCCCTATACAGTTGTCAGAACCATAATGCCGGATTTTTATACGACATACCCTATGCATTGGCATGACGAAATGGAGGTCGTATATGTTGAGAGCGGGGAATTTGACGAGTATATCGACCTTGAAAATTATCATGTAAAGGCCGGAGATATAATCCTTATAAACCCGTGCCTACTTCATTCATTCAGAAACTATGAAAATGTAAGGACTAAGTTTACAACAATAATTTTCAGCTTCAATATGATTACGGGAAATAATACGGACGGCTGTGCTATAAAATACCTCACTCCGTACCTGGACGGAATGTATATAAATCCTGTTGTTATATCAAGGGAGGCTCCGCATTATGAGGAGCTTGAAATGAGTGTAAAAAGACTGATTGATTTATATGACCGGAAGGGAGATTTTTTTGAAATAGGTATAAAATCCGAGCTGTATAATATGTTTTTTACCTTGTTCAGATATTTTTTCCGTCCGGAGGTGCATGAGCCGAGCATAAAGGATAATACAACAAGGAATATCAAAACTATTCTTGATTATATTGACGAAAACTACATGAAGTCTATCACAATAGATGAGCTTGCAAAATGTGTGAATCTGAGCAAGCATTACTTTATGAGATTTTTTAAGAAATATATGGGAATGACCTGTATTGAATATATAAACGATTACCGTCTTAATATTGCTGCAAATCTTTTAATAACCACAAGTATGCAGATAACGGAAATTGCCGCTAAAATCGGTATAACGAACCTTTCGTATTTCAACAGGATATTCAAGAAAAAGTATAATATGACGCCGAAAGAATACAGGTACAATGTTGATAAAACCAGGTGATATCGGAGGGTAAAAAATGAAAATAAAAGCAGTAAAAATTGCGGCTGTGCTTATTGGTGCTGCCGTATCTGTATGTATATGTTCTCCGCTGAATGTATATGCGGAAAATATTATTGATAACGGAGATTTTAAATATTTGCTGTCCGAGGAGGATAAAACTGCGGAAATAATCAGTTATGAAGGAAAAAGTCTGTATGTTTCCATTCCAACTTCTGTGGAAGATTATACTGTGGTGTCTGTTGGAGCGGCTGCTTTCAGAGGCAACGACACGATAAAGGAACTGGAAATATCGGAAACGGTGAAGGAAGTACAGGATTGTGCATTTGAAAACTGTACCTCCCTGAAAAAAGTACAGATACCGGGTTCTGTCACGGACATAGGAGATTCCGCATTTTCGGGATGTATATCCCTGACAGATGTAAACATTGATGACGGGCCGACAGAATTGGGTGAATATGCCTTTTCAGGATGTACATCTCTCACAAAGCTAAGACTTCCGAACAGCCTTAACGTGATAGGTGATTACGCCTTTTTGAACTGCATTGCTCTTTCCGAACCTGTTATACCGAAATCACTCAGGTATTTCGGCGGCTATGCTCTTGAAAATACAAAATGGATGAAAGCGCAGAAGAATGAATTTGTTACCGTGGGAGACGGAATACTAATTAAATATACCGGTGACAGCGAGATAAAAAGTGTACCGGATACGGTGAAAACGGTGGGAAGCCATGCTTTTGCGGAAAATAAAAAAATAAAGCAGGTAATGCTGCCAAGCTCTGTAAATACAATAGATGTTTCCGCATTTGAAAATTGCACGGCACTTAATAATATATATATACCGTCATCAGTGGTACAGATAGGGGAGGGTGCATTTTGCGGATGTACCTCACTTAAAACAATTAAATTTCCAAATGCTATCAATACCGTTGAAAAATCGGTATTCAAAAACTCCGGTCTTGAAAGCATTGAAATACCGCCTAATGTTTCAAATATAGATGTCGGCGCATTCGAGGGCTGCTCATCACTTGAAACCGTAAAAATGGGTGACGGAGTCAAAAAAATAGGAGAGAACGCTTTTAAAGACTGCAATAAGATAAGCAGGGTGGTATTCAATGCGGGGCTCAGGGAAATTGACAAAAATGCTTTTGAGGGCTGTAACGGTCTGTTGAGAATTGAATTTAACGGAGATACAAAGCTGAAATTCAGTGCATTTAATGAATGTACGAATCTATCTGCGGCGGTATATTACAAAAACCCTGCCGAGCTTGAAGATAATGCATTCATACTGACTCCGAAGCTTGTTATTTACAGTGACAATAATCTTTATTTACAGGAATATGCTTCAAGAAACGGTAAGCAAAGCGACAGCATAAAGAATCTTCCGGAATATGACGAAAATACCGAATTGGATCCCTATAACGAAGCTGCCCCGGGCTTTTCGTCGGGATATACCCTCATTACTGTGTTTATCATTATTATAGAACTTGCGCTTGTAATACTGACAAGTGGGTACATACTGTTTATTGAGCCTAAGCAAAAGATAAAAAGACGGGCAAGGCAGGCGGCAAAGAGGAAAGCTTCTGTGCTTGATGATGAACCTGTTACATATGTAAAAGCACCGAGCGGAAAGCGCAGCCCCCGGAGAGCCGTGGCGTCGGCGCCTACACAAAGAACTAAACCGGCAAAACGGCCGACAGCGGCGGAAGCTGCACCAAAAAAATCCGTGAAACGCCGGACGGAAGTAGGACAGGTACAAAGATCTGCTGTAAAACGCCCTCAAAGACGTGTTCCGGATTACAATATAGGCTCCGGGAACACAAAGACATTTGACAGACCGAATAAACATTGATTGAGGTACTGTCGTATAAGTATTATTAAGCTTATACGGCAGTACTTTTTTACGGTTTACAAGTCCCTTGACAGATAAACTCTTTTATGTATAGATTTTCTTAAAGGAGAAATAATATACAAAAAATAAATCGGAGAATTGTATATGAAAAATATTATTTCACTTAGGAATCTTAGCAGGGATTACAGGACAAGAGGAGGAGTGGTTCATGCCCTTTGCAATATTGACCTTGATATAGAGGAGGGTGAATTTGCTGCCGTTGTCGGGCAGTCGGGTTCGGGAAAATCAACGCTTATGAATATATTAGGCTGTCTTGACTCACCGACCGACGGTACCTATATGCTTGACGGAACTGATATTTCTACTCTGAGCGAAAGACAGCTTTCTTATGTAAGGAGCATGGTAATAGGCTTTATTTTCCAGAGCTTCAACCTTGTCCCGACACTAAGCGCATTGGAAAATACGGAGCTTCCGCTTTTATACAGAGGCATAGGCAAGAAACAGCGCAGAAGTGCGGCAGAATCAGCACTTGAAAGGGTGGGACTTTCGTCGAGAAGAAACCACCTGCCATGTGAGCTTTCGGGAGGACAGCAGCAAAGAGTGGCTGTTGCCCGTGCGATAGCGGCAGACCCCAAAATACTTCTTGCCGATGAGCCCACGGGAAGCCTTGACAAAAAATCAGGCGAGGAGGTTCTTTCAATAATAAAATCTCTCAATGACGACGGCGTAACGGTAATAATGATAACTCATGATAATTCGATAGCTGACAGGGCAGAGCGCCGCATTAAAATCAGCGACGGTAAAATAATATCATAAAAGTCCTATAATTTAGATGTATTATACAAAAACAAACAGAATTAATTTAGCAAGTTTAACAAAAAAATTGCCAAAAATTTGATATTTGATA
>CANRDH010000034.1 GCA_947629295.1 uncultured Clostridia bacterium | reverse complement strand
ATAGGCAATATTTTAAATTATGTAACTAAACGGCAGCCTCTTACCTTCCGGTTATGAAGCTGCCGATTTGACTTTATGCTATACTGCTTTGGTACGGTTTAAAGCTTTACTAAAACATATTCCGTTTTAACAGAAACCTCCTTGCCGTTCTCATCCTTAGCCTTATATTCTTCGGTTCTGATAAGCTTGGCGGGGCTGTCTCCATCACTGTCATAAACAGTATATTCTGTTTCCACAATACCGTTATTGTTGGGTATTTTGGAAGCATCCATATCATCCGGTATTATCAAATGGACAAAAACATTTTTGTCATCATAATCGTATGTAAATTCTTGACTGCGGTAGTTGGCTACATCAATGTATCCTGTGCCGGATTTTTCAAAAATATATTTCATGCCGCCGTACAGCATATCATTTTTTTCAACACGGTTAACCTCTTTACCGTCTATGTAATATATCTCCTCCGAATATTCCCATGTTCCCAAAGGATTAAATTCAAAATCCGAACATCCGCTCATTATAATAAGCGAAAAGATTATTGCGGCGGAAAGAAATGCACAAATATACTTTTTCATTGTTATACCCCCTGTCAGTATCCGACTGATCCCCGTAAAGTTAATTTATAAGTATAATACTCGAATATGCAAATATTTTACGGTACAGGTAAAAAATAAGCGCTCGGAAAACTCCGAACGCTGCTCGCCCTGTATGGGCACACATGGTGCGAGTGATGGGACTTGAACCCATACGTCGTGAAACACACGCCCCTCAAACGTGCCTGTCTGCCTATTCCAGCACACTCGCGTATTCACTGTTCCCTCGGAACAGTGTTTATTATATAACATTTAAGAATATTTGTCAAGCATTTTCTAAAAGTTTTTTTATTTATTTTAAAGAATAATTCTGTTTAATTCAGTCAAGCGGCAGGGCAAAATCAAATATGTCAATTCTTTTTTGCCTTTTTTTCATATTCCGATGCAAGCTCGGGTTTGCCCATATCCTCATAAAGAGCCGCAAGATCCTCATATTGAAGAGTAAGATCATATGAATACTCATATGCGTCGATTTTTGCGAGAAGACGATATATCTCAGCGGCCTTGAGATAATATTTTTCCGCGTCCTCAAAATCCTTTACGCATGAGTATGTATAACCGATGTCGTTATAGGCAGAGGCAAGATCGTCATTGTACCCGACTGCTTCTTCGTTTGATTCGGGGTCGGGAAATTTTGCAGCAAGAGCTTCGAATATTGAGATTACCTTTTCATACGCTTCAATCGCGGCAGTATAATCCTCCTTTCCGCTGTATGCCTTGGCAAGACAGTCATAGCAATAGGCTACATCCTCGATATATTTGTCATGATCGCTTTTAGAGAGGGTAGTATAGATTTCAAGGGATTTCATATAATTGGTTTCCGCTTCGGCATAATTTTCCCTGAAAAAGAATGTATCCCCGATACCGCTGTACTGATCTGCCAGAAGCTCCGTATATTCTGCATCCCCGTTTGCAGAAAGCTCCGTATAAAGCTCATGTGCTATTTTATAATATTCGCAGGAGGTAACGTATTTTTCAAGCTTATCATATATATTTCCGAGCAGACCGCAGCAGGAAGCAAGGAAGGGCTTATATTTTTCGGAATCCGCGGCATACAAGCCTGTATATATTTCATATGCCCTCGTACATATTTTAAGAGCTTTTTTGGGTTCGTCGTTTTCATTAAGCTCCTCGGCTTCGTTTTTCAGTCGTTCGGCAAGCTCCGGACTGTTTGGCACTTCGGTATCCTTTCTGTTTTTAAGAAAATCAAACATATTGCTTTTTACCTTTCTTTAATCCTCTTTCTTATATTTTATAGTAACCCTGAATTATTGTCAATAATGGTTAGGTAAATTTTAAATAAATTTCTTTTTTAAAAAATTAATGAAAATATTATTTGTCGGATTTTATTTTACTTTTACACGATATTATGTTATTATAGTATAAAATGTATTTAAAGGATGTATAGGTTTGCATAAGGTTAAAGTTTCACCCGTAATTCTTAAGGGGACGGTATCGGTGCCGCCGTCAAAAAGCGCCGCTCACAGAGCTATAATCTGCGCGTCACTCGCAAAGGGTAAAAGCGTTATCCGCCCGATTGATCTTTCCGATGATATAAGCGCAACTATTACTTGTATGAAAAATCTGGGAGCGGATATTTCCCTTGACGGAGATACCCTTACGGTTGACGGTACAAATACCTTCAGTACAGCGAAAACCGTGCTCGACTGTGGAGAAAGCGGCTCGACACTGAGGTTTCTTATACCCGTTGCGGCAGCGGGAGGTGCGGAGGTTACATTTGTCGGTCACGGAAAGCTTCCCGAAAGACCGATAGGAGTGTATGCGGACTGCCTGCCGGAGAAAGGAATAAGCTTTTATACGGCAAACGGACTTCCGCTTGAGATAAAGGGAAAGCTGCGCAGCGGAATTTATGAAATTCCAGGAAACATAAGCTCGCAGTTTATAACAGGACTTATGCTTGCGCTTCCCCTGCTGGACGGTGACAGCGAAATAAGGCTTACATCAGAGGCTCAGTCTGTCGGATATATTGATATGACCACAGGTATAATGAAGGATTTCGGTGTTGATATTGAAAAAACCGACTTCGGTTGGAAAATAGCGGGCAATCAGAGATTTATCCCGCAAAGCTTTTCGGTTGAAGGAGATTGGTCACACGCCGCCTTTTATATGACGGCTGCGGCTCTCGGAAGTGAAATTTGTATTGATAATCTTTCTCTCGCCTCTGCACAGGGGGATAAGGAATGTGTTGAAATATACAGGCGGTTCGGCGCCGAAATAACGGAAAATAACGGCAAAATAACGATAAGACCCGATAAGCTTGCCGGAATTGAAATAGATGCGGAAAACATTCCGGATATGGTTCCCGCACTGTCTGTTGCGGCAGCTCTTGCAAAAGGAAGAACGGTCATTAAGGGAGCGGCAAGACTCAGAATCAAAGAGTGTGACAGACTTGCCGCCATGACGGACGGACTTTCGAGGCTTGGCGCGGATATTACCGAAACCGAAGACGGATTGATCATAGATGGAGTGGATATGCTGCATGGCGGAGAGGTTGAGGGCTATAACGACCACAGAATCGTTATGTCGCTTGCGATGGCGGCTGTGAGGTGTGAGGGTGATATAATAATATCCGATATGGAAAGTGTAAATAAATCGTATCCGTCTTTTTTTGCGGATTATGGAAAACTGGGAGGTAAGACTGATGTCGTCATGGGGTAACGGAGTGAAAATATCAATATTCGGTGAAAGCCACGGCAGAGGTATAGGAATCGTCATGGACGGACTTCCGTCAGGAGAAAGGCTTGATTTTGATGAAATATATAAGCAGATGGCGCGAAGAGCCCCCGGAAAGGATAAAACAGCCACGCCGAGGCTTGAAAAGGATATTCCGGAGGTTTTGTCAGGTGTGCTGAATGCTGCGACAACAGGTGCTCCGCTTTGTGCTGTAATAAGGAATACAAATACACGCTCGGGAGATTACGGAAATATACTTTCCTGTCCGCGGCCGGGTCATGCGGATTACACGGGAAGTGTGCGATATAATGGCTTCAATGATATAAGCGGCGGAGGACATTTCTCGGGAAGGCTTACTGCTCCGCTTGTGTTTGCCGGTGCGGTATGCAGGCAGATACTCAGTCGCAGAGGCATAAAAATAGGCGCGCATATCTCCTCGATAGGAAACATAAAAGACAGCGGCTTTGACTATGTTAATATTCCCGATGAGCTTATAGACAGACTTTCGGGTGAAGTATTCGGACTTATTGACAAGACGAAGGAAGACGCAATGCGGGAGCTTATAGAGCAGTGCAGAATGGAGCGTGACAGCATAGGAGGAGTTGTGGAATGTGCGATAGTTGGTATGCCCGCAGGTGCAGGTTCTCCGATGTTTGACGGAATAGAAAATGTTATTTCATCAATAGTATTCGGTATTCCCGCAGTAAAGGGAATTGAGTTCGGCGCAGGCTTTGCGGCATCCGAAATGCGCGGAAGCCAAAATAATGATGAATTTTATTTTGACGGTGATACCGTCAGGACTCGCACGAATAATCACGGCGGTATCCTGGGAGGAATAAGCTCGGGGATGCCTATAATATTCAGGGCGGGCTTCAAGCCGACTCCTTCAATATCGACGGAGCAGAATACGGTGGATCTTCAAAAGCATGAGAATACGAAAATTATTATTCACGGACGGCACGACCCATGTGTTGTAATAAGGGCAGTGCCCGTTGTGGAAGCTGCTGCGGCGATTGCGGTGATAAATATTCTGAAAGATGTAAATATGCTGTAAACTTACGAATAAGCGGGGGAGAGAAAAATGAGTCTTAAGCCTATAAGAAATGAAATAGATAATATAGATGAACAGATTATCGAGCTTTTTATAAGACGTATGGAATGCTCAAAAAAGGTTGCACAGTATAAGCTTGCAAACGGAATGAAGATATTCAATGCCGAAAGAGAGCGGCAGGTACTTGACAGCGTAGCTGAAAAGGCAGGCGAATACGGCGGCAGTGCAAGGCTTCTCTATTCCACCGTTATGGAGCTTAGCAGAGCATTGCAGCATGATATGCTCGGAAGCGGAAACGATTTGAAAAATCGTATAGTAGGAGCTGAGGAAAATCTGCCGTTTCAGTCCGACAAGGTAAGAATTGCCTGCTTCGGCGCACAGGGAGCCTATGCACATATGGCGTCAAAAAAGGTGTTCCCTGATGCAGTGCCTGAGTTTTATTCTCCTTTCAAGGAGGTGTTCAGAGCAATACAGGACGGAAAGGCAGATTTCGGTGTCGTTCCGATAGAAAACAGTTCAGCGGGTTCGGTTACGGCGGTATATGACCTTATGTTAAAATATCGTTTTTACATAGCCGCAGCGGCAGATATCCGCGTAAACCATTGTCTTGCGGCGAAAAAGGGAGCAAGGGCGGAGAATATAAAATCTATTTATTCTCATGAGCAGGCATTATCCCAATGCTCAGATTTTCTTAACAGCCGCAGCGGCGTTACGGTAAAGGAATATGTAAGCACGGCGCAGGCGGCAAAAATGGTTGCGGAAAGTGAGGATATATCCGCGGCGGCAATATGCTCTGAAGAGGCGGCAAAAGAATACGGACTTGAGGTCATTATGCGCGGATTTCAGAATAATCCCGATAATACCACAAGATTTATTGTTATCGCAAAGAATATGTATATTGAACCGGGTTCGGATAAGATAAGTCTTTGTTTTGCACTCCCTCATGTAACGGGGTCATTGTACAGCACACTTTGCCGTTTTGCCTCTCACGGACTTAATCTTACGAAGATTGAATCCCGCCCGATTTACGGAAAATCGTTTGAATATATGTTTTATCTTGATTTTGCCGGAAGTACGGATAACAGGGATACTCTGGAGCTTATTTGTGCGCTGTCCGACGAGCTTACGGAATTTTCGTTCCTCGGAAATTATAAAGAAAAATAATTTGTGTAAACAATTTTATCAAGAGGAATTTGCATAATATTTATTTGAAAAAAATCCCTTGACAAGAGAAAATAGGTGTGTTATGATATAAAGGCCGCATACTGTGGGCTTGTAAGTGAGCTATGCTCCGCCTCCGGTAGCGAGTTTATAAACAGGTAGGTGCCAATATGTACGCAGTTATTGAAACAGGCGGAAAGCAGTACAAGGTTGCTAACGGCGATGTTGTATATGTAGAAAAGCTTGATGCCGAAAATGAATCCACAGTTGACTTCAAGGTTGTTGCAGTCAGCACAGACGACGGCTTTAAGGTAGGTGCTCCTTATGTTGACGGAGCAAAGGTAACGGCTAAGGTTCTTGATACCGTTAAGGGTAAGAAAATTACTGTTTTCACCTATAAGCCTAAGAAGAGCTCAAAGCGCAAGATGGGTCACAGACAGAGATACACTAAGGTACAGATTGAGTCTATAGAGGTATGATAAGGGCTGAGCTTTTCCGCAGTCGAGAGGGTCTTCTGAAAGGCTTTCATATCACAGGTCATTCGGGAATGGCGGAATATGGGGAGGATGTCCTTTGTGCATTCGTTTCCTCGGCGGTCTATATGGCGGCAAACACCATAACCGATATTATATGTGCCGACGCTAATGCGGAGGTTGATGACGGGGATATGCTGCTTACGGTGTCGGAAAAGGATATATCGGAATGTCAGATTATACTCAAAGGACTCAGGCTTCATCTGGAGGAAACAGAGAAGCAGTATCCCGATTATTTAAAGGTAATTTTAACGGAGGTGTAAGTTATGCTGAAAATAAATGTACAGTTATTCGCACATAAAAAGGGAGGCGGTTCAACAAAGAACGGCCGCGATTCCGAATCCAAACGTCTTGGCACAAAGCGTGCAGACGGACAGTTTGTTCTTGCAGGAAACATTCTTGTAAAGCAGAGAGGAACACATATTCATCCCGGCAATAATGTAGGCCGCGGCTCAGACGATACTCTTTTTGCGAAGATTGACGGTGTTGTTAAATTCGAGCGTGTGGGCAGAGACCGCAAGCAGGTTTCGGTTTACGCAGCAGAGTAATGGCGGCGTGACGCCGTTTGGCAGTCCTGCCTTCGGCGGGGTTGCTTGAGCAAACTTATTATTGTCATTAAACTTAAAAGCCGACAATTACATGATCGCTCTGATTATGTGGTTGTCGGTTTTTTGGTTTGATAAAAATAATTTAGGAACTATTCGTATGTTGTTCTTGTCATAAAGGGATAAATGTGGTATATTTGTGTAGTATAACAATAAGGGTATATGATTCCTGACAGGATTAAGAGGAGAGAATTATGTTTGTAGATACAGCGAAAATATTTATAAAAGCAGGTGACGGCGGCGACGGTGCAGTTGCGTTTCACCGTGAAAAATATGTTGCGTCGGGCGGCCCCGACGGCGGCGATGGCGGCAGAGGAGGAAATATTGTATTTACAGCGGACGATAATCTTTCAACTCTTGCCGATTTCAGATATAAAAGAAAATATATCGCCCAAAAGGGCGAAAACGGCAGAGGGTCACGCTGCAACGGAAAAAAAGCCGATGACCTTATTATTCGTGTTCCGCGCGGTACTCTGATAAAAGAAGCGTCAACCGGAAGACTGCTTGCCGATATTTCCGATAAGGAGCCTGTTATTGTTGCAAGAGGCGGCAAGGGCGGATGGGGAAATACACATTTTGCAACCCCTACACGTCAGACGCCGCGGTTTGCAAAGCCGGGTCAGCCGGGAGAGGAATATGAGGTTCAGCTCGAGCTTAAGCTGCTTGCCGATGTCGGTATAGTAGGTTTTCCGAATGTAGGAAAGTCTACTTTGATATCCGTTGTGAGCGAAGCAAAGCCTATTATTGCAAATTATCATTTCACAACAATAACGCCTGTTCTGGGTGTTGTGCGAATGGAAGCAGGCTCGTCATTCGTTATGGCGGATATACCCGGTCTTATAGAGGGAGCGGGTGACGGTCTTGGACTGGGACATCAGTTTTTAAGGCACGTTGAGCGCTGTCGACTGCTCGTTCATATGGTTGACGTATCGGGAAGTGAGGGAAGAGATCCGAAAGAGGATTTTCGCATAATCAATGAGGAGCTTAAGAAATTTAATCCTGAGCTTGCCGAAAGACCCATGATAGTCGCCGCAAATAAATGCGACCTTACCGATGACGAGGTTGTGGAGGATTTCCGTAAATTTATAGAAGAACAGGGATATAAATTTTTCCCGATAATGGCTGCTATTTCATATGAAGTAGAGCCGCTTCTGAAGGAAATTCAGGAGCAGCTTTCAAAGCTTCCTCCGGTTGCACGGTATGAGGCGGAGCCTGCACCGCTGCCGGATATTGACGAGTTGAGCAAGGTTGAAATTAATGTTACCAATAAGGGAGGAGTATTCTTTGTTGAGGCGGATAAGCTTCTCAGGGTACTTCGTATAATTGATTTCAATGATACCGATTCATTGCAGTATTTTCAGAAGGTGCTGGAAAGCTCGGGAGTTATAGATGAGCTCAAAAAGGCTGGAATAAATGACGGAGATACCGTCAGTCTGTATGATTTTGAATTTGAATATATGGAATAAGGAGGATGTATGTCAAGATTATCTTTGCTTGGATGTAACCCGAATGAAATAAGTACGCTCGGTCTTGCATTTGTCGGTGACGGTGTTTATGACCTCATTGTCAGAGAGGAGTTGGTCTGTCAGGCAAACCGACCCGTCAAGGAGCTTAATCTGAAAAAGGTTGAGGTTGTCCGCTGTGAGGCACAGGCAAGACTAGCAAAAAGAATTGAACCTCACCTTACAGAGGAAGAAGCCGATATTCTCAGGAGGGGAAGAAATGCACACACAGGTCATGCCCCTAAAAATGCAAGCATGGCTGATTATCATATGGCAACGGCTCTGGAAGCACTTATCGGTTATCTTTATCTTTCGGATAATATAGAGAGAATAAGAGAGCTTATAGAACTTGGCAGGGAAGATGAATGATATGAAAAATAAATTTGCTGTTGCACCAAAGCAGTTAGCAAAGGATATTATCGGCGGAATAATCGTTGCTCTTATATCGATACCCATATCAATGGGATATGCACAGATTTCGGGACTGCCTATGCAGTACGGTCTGTACGGCTCTGTTATACCTATATTTCTGTTTGGTCTGCTTACATCATCAAAGGATTTCGTTTTCGGAGTTGACGCCGCTCCGGCTGCTCTTGTAGGCGGTACGATTGCAACAATGGGTATAGCTGCAGAATCTTCCGAGGCCATGAATGCTGTACCAATTATAACCGTATTGGTTTCGGCGTGGTTGTTGATTTTTTATATTTTTAAAGCGGGACGGATAGTTCAGTACATAAGCTCGCCCGTTATGGGCGGTTTTGTTTCCGGTATATGCTGTACTATTATACTTATGCAGGTGCCGAAATTATTCGGCGGTGCGGCAGGAACAGGAGAAGCACCTGAGCTTATAAAGCATATTGTTGAGCAGTGCGAAAATTTCAATCCGGTTGCCCTTATTCTCGGTATCTCTACAATAGTACTTATAATGCTTGGGAAAAAATTTATACCGAAGGTGCCGGTTTCCGTTATAGTTATGGTTATCGGAGCATTACTTACCGTATTTTTCCATATTGACGGTATGGGAGTAAAGCTTTTGCCCCACGTTGACAGCGGCTTTGCCGGATTTTTCATTCCGAATATCGTCGGCTTAAAGGGAAGCATTGGCGAATATCTTTTTAATTCCCTTTCGGTAGCCGTTGTCATACTGGCGGAATCTCTCCTTGCGTCAAGAGGAAATGCCCTCAAGGACGGATATAAGCTTGATAATAACCGTGAGGTGCTTGCGTATTCCATTGGAAATTTCTCATCCGCACTTACAGGCTGCTGCCCTGTCAACGGAAGTGTATCAAGGACGGGAATTGTGCGTCAGTTCGGAGCAAAGTCGCAGTGGCTTTCCATATCTGCGGCAGGCGCAATGCTTGCGGTATTGTATTTTGCAACACCGATAATAGAATATATGCCTGTCCCCGTACTCACTGCAATAGTTGTGTCCGCACTTATGAATGCCTGCGAATTTCACGAGGCAAAAAGATTATGGAAAACCGGAAAAAATGAATTTTACATATTCATGGGAGCGTTTTTATCCGTATTATTCTTCGGAACGATAGCCGGAGTTATGATAGGAGTTGTGCTTTCGTTCGTTGCGGTTGTAATTCGTGCGGTGACACCGCCGAGAGCCTTTTTGGGAGTTATAGAGGGGAAGGACGGCTTTTACAGCTTAGGCAGAAACAGCGAAGCAAGGGCAATAAAAAACACTGTTATATATCGTTTCGGCGGGAATCTGTTTTTTGCGAATATTGATACCTTCCAGAATGATATAGAAAATGCTGTAACTCCGGAAACAAAGTATATAATAGTGAATGCCGGTGCTGTAGGGAATATAGATATCACAGCGGCGGACAGACTTGTTCTTATGTATGAAGACTACAAAAAGAGGGGGATAAAATTTTACATAACCGAGCACGTTGGAGAAGTAAATGATATGCTCCGAAAATACGGAGCAGGAAAGCTTCTCAGAAGCGGAGCTGTCAGAATGACAACCGCTCTTGCACTGAGGGATGCGGGACTTGAATATCCGTATAAGCTTGATGTGGATAATAAAGACGGTCAGGGGAAAAAATATACCCTTACACAAAGCAAGGGCATAGCTTCAAAAAAGCATTCGGCTGAAAAGCGTCCGAAGCATATAAGCAGGGCGGCAAAGGGCATTCAGCCGGAGCTTGAATGGGTATTCGGAAAGGACAGCCATGTATATATCGACAAAATTACCGACGAGCTTATAGACGAACTTCTCAGCACCGATATTTCTGAGGACGGATTTGTTGCGGCGGAGAAGCATACGCCATGGGGAAGGATCAACTATTTTGACGAGGATGAGCTTATCGACAGGATAGAGATGCGTATATTCTCACTTCTGAAAAATGACCCCGAAAAAGAGACGATGTTTGAAAAGCTTCTTGAAAAGCGGCGTGAGGAGATAGAGATGCGTATGCTTTCCATGGATCCGCAGATATTCGAGCGACTCAAGGCAAGGCGAACAGAGCACGCCGAGGCTCTGAAAAAGTCCGATCCGGAGGCATATAATATTTTGTTGAGTCACCGTGCCGAGTATATAAAAAGGCTCGAAAAAACTCATCCCGAGCTTGCCGGAAAATACAAAGATGTTTTCTGTGGAGAGGGAGAAAAAAATAAAGAATAGTTATATAGAGTTTACTGTATATATCCTCTGTCACGGTTGACTTATACAGAAGCGGCTCAGTCGGAGTTTGTTAAAAAACCGGACTGAGCCATTGTGCTTATTTATCAGGATTTACCCGGATATAATTCCTGTCTTTCGAGAATATCCGAACGAGTAACACTTTTACAGCATTTTCACTTTATCTGTTAATACAATAATAACAATTTTTACCAACAGAGTCAATAGTATTTGCAAAATAAAACAAAACTGTATACCTTTTGTTAATTTATTTGTAGCAATTATTACAAAAGAATTTTTCCTTGTAAATTTGATTGATATGGTGTATTATAAGTATGTAATAATAATAACTGCGAACGGAGAGATATTATGAGGAAAACCAAAATTATATGTACGCTTGGTCCTTCAACTGAGAATGAGGAGGTTCTCCGCAGCCTTATACTCGGCGGTATGGATGTTGCAAGAATAAATATGTCACATGGAACCTATGAAGAGCATAAGGCTAAAATTGAAAAAATAAAAAAGCTCCGCACTGAGCTTGGAATGCCTATCGCTATACTTCTCGATACCAAGGGCCCGGAAATCAGAACAGGAAATTTTCCCGAAAAGGTCACACTTGAAACCGGACAAAATTATACCCTGACGACAGAGACCTGCGACGGAGATAACGAGCATTGCTCAATAACTTTTGCGGGACTTCCCAATGATGTTGATATAGGTACAAAGATACTTGTTGATGATGGCCTTATCGAAATGGAGGTAAAAAGCAAAACCGATACCGATATAGTATGCGAGGTTCTTAACGGTGGTCCGATCTCCTCACATAAGGGCATAAACGTACCGGATATAACGCTTTCACTGCCCTTCCTCAGTGAAAAGGACAGACAGGATCTTAAATTCGGAATAGA
>CANRDH010000033.1 GCA_947629295.1 uncultured Clostridia bacterium | reverse complement strand
GGCAGAACGGTGGTATTGAGATTCTTTGTTTCTCCGATTTTTAAGGTAACGGAATTTGTGCTCAATGAAATTTTTGAAGCCCCGGGTC
This sequence comes from uncultured Clostridia bacterium, assembly GCA_947629295.1. Classification (GTDB taxonomy): domain Bacteria; phylum Bacillota; class Clostridia; order Oscillospirales; family Acutalibacteraceae; genus UBA1213. The sequence goes on along the minus strand of CANRDH010000033.1, from coordinate 11,675 downwards.
TTGTGCTGTCAGAAGGATTTGGCCGGGACTGCTGCATGGTTTTTTCCGTGGGTGCGGGAGTTATGCTTGAACTTGTCTGAGGTTTATCGATCTTTGACACTTCCTGTACGGAAGGCTCAGAATTATCCTCATCCTTCTCAGACACCTCCTGTTTTGAGGATTGCTCTGCCTTTGGATTTTCATCGGGTTTTGAACTTACGTCATTGCCGGAAGATCCGGATTTTTCGTCATCGGAAATCAATGATGAATCTGATGATTCGTCAGAAACAACGGCGGAGTTATCGGCGTTATCCTTTGAAGAACCGTCCGGATAGGATCGCTCCGAACTCAGGGAATTGTCCGGATCCTGATTGTTGTTGCTTGCAGAGGTCGATCCGCTGTTTGTGCATCCTGCAAATATTGAGGTTGATATCAAGACTGCCGTTATAATACAGATTACTTTATTGTGTTTCATTCAAATCTCTCCGTTATAAAGTATGTTGTTTAAAAACGACTATCCTTTTTTGACAAGTATATCATATTTTGTGCAGAAAGACAATGATAAATTAACCCAATGTATAAAAAAATCTGTAAAACCGACTGATATTTGAAAAAATTTCTACCTGAATTAAAAAGTACGCAGCCAAAGGCCGCGTACCGAAAAACGCATCTCCTATATTGCTGCCACACAACTATCTCAAATCCAAATGAATAAGAAAAGAGAGGATGCATTTTTTCCAATTTTAATATGATACATTCAGATTTACAATATTCAGCTGCGTGGCATTATCATAGTACCACACTTTTTCACTTTTGTCAACACTTGGAATAAAATATTATTTTATAAAAATTTTTTATGATTTTGATGATGTTTAAAATTAAAAGAAGATATAATTAAGATTATGATATTTTGATTAAAAATCCGCTTTTAACAAGTTGATAGAACGTGCGGAATATTGACTGATCGGTTTCAGTGGATTAAGGATATTCACCGACAGTGGTAATCTGATTTTCGGAACAAGCAGGTTACGTTATCAACAGTTTTGACATGAAATAAAAAGAATATACAGTCACTTAAAAGTCATTTATGTACTTTATAATATACGTTGAGGACAGGCTGTTTTAAACGGTAATATAGAAATTATGCAATTTTCACTGGACTGAGGCTGCAAGAAAAGGAGGATAACAATGAGCATAATGTATAAACTTGCATTAAGAAATATTTTAATGAACAAAAGCCGTACATTTGCTTCCGTTGTGGGAATAATACTGTCTATGGCACTTATAACGATTGTCGCAAACAGTATGGTAAGTCTGAAGGCTACCGAGGAAAATTATTATGAAAAGCATTACGGTAATTATGACATATCCTTTACAGGAAAGATGACTGCCGAAAATGTAAAAAAGCTTCAGGCTAACAGGAATGTAAGCAGTGTATATTTAAATCAGGATATAGGAGAGGCACTGTTTGAGGATTCAAAATCCGGACTCAGGGATAGGATAATTATAACAGCATTCAGTGAAAATGCTTTTGGCAAAGTCTTTGACAGTTCGCTTTCAAGCGGCAGATATCCGAAAAATTCCGATGAGGTCGTATTGACCGAGGAATTTGTAAATTATTCAAATAAAAAGTATAAAGTCGGTGATACGATAACACTTAGTGTAGGAAAAGCGGATGACAGCCATGTTGATGAACAGGCAAGCGATTATGAGGAGAGTATGGCTGATGGCGATAATGATAAAGAGGAATTTGTACCCGTATTTACAAAAAGCTATAAGGTGTGTGGAATACTTAACAGGGAACCGCTCGTCTACAAACATTCAGCAGTCAATGTATATACATATACCGATTTTACGGACAAAATTCAGACTGCATATGATGATATCGAAAATTATACCAATAACGTATTTATAAAGCTCGTTGACGGCGGCAGAAAAAGTTCGCAGGAATTTATGGCTGAGCTTCTGGATCTTGATTTACTTGAATTGGAGAGAAATAATTCTGATGTTATCAGCGATGAAGAATTTTACGGGAAATTATCACAAAGTGAATTCCATATATTATATGCACAGATAAACGGCGACCTTTATAATAATATCTCCATGCTGCAAAGTCTGATATTTTATGTCGGTATGGTGCTTATTATACTCATAATGATATCAGGCATATTCATAATCAAAAACGGTTTTCTTATTTCGCTCACGGAAAAGACTGTGCTTTACGGAAAAATTTCGGGAATTGGTGCAACACCGAGGCAGATAAGAAACAGTGTATTTTCAGAGGCTGTTATTCTCGGAATCGCAGGTATACCTGTCGGACTTTTTATCGGTATAGCGGGAACATCATTTGTTCTTAAGCTGTCATCGGGATTACTGTCCGATTTTCTTGGCGGTGCGGAGCTTATTTCAGACATTTCGTGGTTTTCGGTATTTTTGGCTGTTATACTCGGTTCGCTTACGATATTCTTTTCATCTCTTTTTGCCGCCGTCAGGGCATATCGTATTTCTCCGATTGAAGCGATAAGGAGCAATAAGGATATACGCATAGGAAAGAAAGAGAAAAATTCATTCGGTTCTCCGTCATGGGTAGGGAAATTGTTCGGAGCAGGAGGTAAAATTGCGTGGAAAAATATGAAAAGGAGCAGTAAGTCATACCGTACTGTAGTCATATCAATAGTTGTAAGCATATCCGCATTTATAGCGGTATCTTCATTTGCGGATTACACGGTATACAAAAATAATAATATGTATGAAAGTCATAATTATAATATGTCTGCAAGAATAAGAAGATTCGGAACAGGTTCTCCCGATAATCTTACATTGGACGAAGAAGAGGAAATTTTTCTTGATATTGCTGATTCTGAAGGAATCAAGGAATATTTTTATAAATTTGAGGGCTATCAATATTATTTTAATCTTCCTGTTGATAAAATACCCAAAGATTTGTCGGATGCCGACAGATGGAGCCTTTTTGGGGATGAGGATATTTCGGAAAACACAGTTCACGATGTCCCTGCTTATATAGTTGCCTATGATGATAATACATACAATAAAATACTTGACAGACTTGGTTACAGCTATGATGATATGAAGGATAAAGCTGTTATTGTAAACATTAATAAAGCCTATAAGTATGACGAAACAAGTCCGTCAGGATGGAAGACATATAAAACGGACAGAATTATTGCTGACCCTATTGGCTATAAAGTCAATATGCATTACAATAGTAACGAGGAAGCTGACATTCCGCCTCAGGGCAGGGAGATTACTCTCGAGATAGGCGGTGAGATAACCGATACCTCGGTTTTTGATGATACGGTTTTTGCGGAAGGTTCCAATGGGACAGGGGAGTTTGCATACGGAAGCTTTATAGTAAGTATAGAATGGTTCAGGAAGAATTTTTTTGACAAGGATAACTGCTATAACGGAAATAGTGTGGATAACTATATGTGTATGCTGTCCGAAGACCCGGATAAAACAGAACAAAGCATAAATATTTCCGATGATTACCTTGACGTTGAAAATTACTATGCGGCGGAGAAACAGATGAATTCGGTATTCCTGCTTGTGCGGATTCTTGCGTACAGCTTTATAGGTACAATATTCCTTATTGGAATTACAAATATATTCAATACGATAAATACCAATACAAAGCTTAGGCAAAAGGAATATGCCATGCTGTGTTCTGTCGGAATGACAAAGCGTGAATTCAATCGTATGACAGTGCTTGAATGTATGTTTTATACGGCAAGAGCACTGCTTATAGGAATACCCACAGGTCTTGTCGGTACAATAATCATACATTTCTGTTATCTGAGCACATGGGATGCGGAAAGTACGGGTAAAGAGCTTGAATTTATGTTTCCGCAGGCAGCCGTACTGATAAGTATAGTGACAGTAATTGCTTTGGTTATACTTATATCCGCAGTCTCTGTAAGACGAATACATAATCAGAACATAGTAGAAACCATAAGAAATGATAATATATAAAAGAATAGGAGAAGCATAATAATGGGTATAATGCACAGACTTACACTCAGAAGCATGAAAATGAACAAAAGCAGGAGTATTGTTACCTTGATAGGAATAATTCTCGCTATGGCATTGATAACGATTGCGGCAAATTTTGCCGAGAGTGCAAAAAGAACAGAGGAAAACTATTTTCAAAGGCAGTACGGCGATTATGATGTAAATTTTAACGGTGAATTTACTGATGACGATGTAAAAAAGCTTGAAGCAAACAGGAAGGTTGATAGCGTATATCTGAAGCAGAGCATAGGAGTAGCTCCGTTTGAAAATTCCATATCAAATTTCAGGAACAGAATAGTAATAGATGCATACAGTAAAAATGCATTTGAAAAATGCTTTGATTTTGCCCTTGAGGAGGGACATTTTCCTCAAAATCCCGATGAGATTGTTCTCTCTCAGAATTTTGTGAATTATTCCGAAAAGAAATACAAGGCAGGGGATAAAATAACTCTTGAGCTTGGTTATTTATCCGAAACAGGGACTGATGATACGGGTGAGCCATGGGAAATTTGTTTGTATAATGGTACGGAAAATACAGATATGAATAAGAATTATAGGTATTGCTTTACAAAAACGTATACCGTATCCGGTATACTTGCACGTGAAATACAGGAGGATGATGAAAATGCCTCATATAATAATTATGTAAATGTATATACATACACGGATTTTTCCGACCATGTAAAAACAGTGTATGACAAAGAGCATTCCTCCAATGATTTATATGTTTTAATAAAGAACAGAAGCAAAGAAAACAGTATACAGTTTGTTTCGGATTATTTAAAAATAGACAGAAATAATCTCGGGGATTTTTCACAGACAGGATATTTGGATTGGGAAACAACCGAATTGAACGAAACGGGAATGGATGTTTATTATTGCGGGATCAATCTTTATTTATATGAATACAGTGGATTATCCGAAAATATTACATTTTATGCCGGACTTGTGATAATTGTAATTATAATGGCTGCAAGCGTATTTATAATAAAAAACAGCTTTTCGATTTCGGTTACGGAAAAGCTTATTATGTACGGAAGAATTTCGGGTATAGGCGCTTCTGCAAAGCAAATAAGAAACAGTGTATTTTTCGAGGCTTTTATTTTAGGCATCATTGGTATACCGATAGGTCTGTTTATCGGTATCGGCGGAACGGCAGCCGTTCTGAATCTGTCGGAGGCAATACTTTCGGATATTATCAGCAGGATAGATATAGTGTTCGGCATTTCATGGATAAGCCTGATATGTGCCGTTCTATTGGGCATTATTACAATATTCCTGTCTGCCCTTTCTGCATCAATAAGGGCATCAAGGGTTACTCCCATTGAAGCAATAAGACAGAATAAGAATATAAGTACAGATAAAAAAGTCCTGAAAATGCCTAAGTGGGTGTATAAAATATTCGGAGCAGGCGGAAAGCTTGCATACAAGAATATGAAAAGGAATAAGAAACAGTACCATACCATTGTTATGTCCATATTTGTAAGTATTTTGATATTCATAAGTACGTTTTCATTTATTAATTATACACTGATTTCTCTTAATATTGATTTATCAAGGCAAAAATCAAATATGGAGATATGGATAGAAAATTCTGTGGGTGATTCGGATGAAAATATGACACTTGATGATAAAAACGAATTTTTTATGAATGTTGCTGATTATGACGAAACAGCCGATTATGTTTATATGTTCGAAAACAATGATTATTACTTTGATATTCCTTCCGATAAAATTCCCGAAAGCTGCAAGGGGGATAATATACAAACTACATTTGTATATATGACTCCCTATCGTGAAGGCGGAAATGCCGGTTCAGACATAAGTGACAAAAGACCGAAGTATGACGGAGTAAGTGAGATCAATACGAATATTATTGCTTATGATGATCATACCTATAATCTTATACTTGACAGGCTTGGTTACAATTATAATGAAATGAAGGATAAAGGCATATTGGTAAATTGCAATGAGGTTTATATCGGGGAGGATGAGGAGCATGTTCAGATAGAAAGCACTGAACTGATGAAGGAGCCTGTCGGCTATGATGTAAATATGTACACAAGCGACACAGACGAATGGAAATCGGACGGTACACCGGAAAATACACAGCTTACGATTGAAATAGGCGGAGTTGTAAATGATTATTCAATTTTTGACGATACATTATTTTCGGATTCTGTTTCCACAAACGGTATATTCATAGTAAGTATGGAATGGTATAAAAATAATTACAGCAAATTTACTCGGACAGAAAATTCAATGCTGCTTTTCTCAAATGACACAAATAAAACGGAGGAAAGGCTTAACAATTACAGCGACTTTGTGCATCTTAATAATTTTACATTGCAGGAAAAGCAATTCAGAGCGGTAAGCGGTCTTATTGGTTTTTTTGTATACGGATTAATTATTATGATTTCGCTTATCGGAATTACAAATGTGTTCAATACAATAACAACAAATACAAAGCTCAGACAAAAGGAATACGCTATGCTGTTTTCGATTGGAATGACAAAAAAGGAATTTAACCGTATGGCGGTACTCGAATGTCTGTTTTATACAATAAAGTCTGTTATATTGGGTGTTATAGGAGGTCTGCTTGTAACGGCAGGAATATATTACTATTACTATACTATTGTACGCAATGCAGGTTTACTCGAGGGAACAGCAGAGAAAGGATTTCCTTTTATATTTCCATGGACGGAAATTATTGTATGCGGAGCTGTGGTAATTGCAGTAATTCTGCTTATTATAGCTTTCTCGTCAAGGAAAATACATAAACAAAATATAATCGAAACCATAAGAAATGATAATATTTGATAAATTCTTTATAATGTCACTTTAGAGTCATTTAAGTGTTGTATAGTTAAGGTATGAAAAAATAAATATATTCAGGAGGTAAATATGGAAATTTTAAAAGTAGAAAATCTTGTAAAAACATATAAGGAAGGAAAAGACGAGTTTAACGCGGTTGACGATATATCCTTTTCTGTGGAAAAGGGAGAGTTTGTCGCCGTTGTGGGTGCGAGCGGAAGCGGCAAGAGTACGCTTATGCATATGATAGGCGGTGTAGACAGACCGACAAGCGGCAAAATATACATTGACGGAAAAGAGATAAACACAATGGACAATAATAAGCTTGCCATTTTCCGCAGAAGACAGATAGGCATAGTATACCAGTTTTACAATCTTATACCTATTCTTACATCCGAGGAGAATATCGCACTGCCGATAGAGCTTGACGGAAGAAAACCCGATAAGGACAGAATAGAGGAGGTAATGGAAAGGCTGGGCATACTCGACAAGAGGAACAGTCTTCCGAATGAGCTTTCGGGCGGTCAGCAGCAGAGGGTGGCGATTGCAAGGGCTATCATAAATAATCCCACAATACTTCTTGCCGATGAGCCTACGGGAAATCTTGATACCGGTGCGGCGGACGAGATAGTCAAGATTTTCAAAATGACTAACAAAAACTATAGGCAAACCATAATTATGATAACCCATAATCCGGAAATTGCCAAGGAGGCGGACAGAATTCTAAGAATTAAGGACGGCAAGCTTGTAGGGGAGGCATAGTTATGAAAATAATGCATAGGTTGACTCTGAAAAGTCTGAGAATGAACAAAAGCAGAACTGTTATTACTATAGTAGGCATAGCCCTATCCATGGCATTGATTACAATTATTGCTAATTCAACCGAAAGCCTGCGAAAATCTCTTTATGATTTTAATATGAGAATCCATGGTAATTTTGATGTAACTCTCCACATGGAAGAACCGACAAGTGATAATATTGAAAAAATAAAGCTCAACAGAAATACAGAAGAGGTATATCTGGAACAGTTAATCGGCGCTGCAAGTTTTGATGACTCTACATCAAAGTTCAGAAATTATATTTACATGAATTCATACAGTGAAAATTATTTTGAGAAAGCCTATGATTTCGCCCTCGAAGAGGGACACTATCCCCAAAGTCCCGATGAGATAGTACTTTCAAAGGATTTTGTGAATTATTCCTCTAAAGAATATAAGGTAGGCGATAAGCTGACTCTTGATATGGGAGCTTTTCATGAAGAATATGATATAGAGGAAAGCGGAGAGCATGTTGATGCTGTTCGGACACCTGATGATACTTATATTAGTTATAATGAAAATATCAAATTTGTTAAGTCATTCAGAAAAACTTATACGGTTGTGGGAATACTTGAACGTGAAAAGAATAATGACAACAGGAGAATGACAAACCATGTAAATATATACGGATATACTGATTTATCCGATAATATATCAACAGCCTATAACGGGAGTTACTGCAAAACCGTATTGGTAAAAATTCGTGACGGTAACCAAGAAAACAGTATATCCTTTATATCTGACCTTACGGGGATAAAATATGCGGATATTTATAATGAGCTTTATGCTATGTCTATGCTTTATGACGGGCCAAGCGATACATCGAAAAAGCTTGAGGAATGTGAGTTTCACATTAATAGTATAGGAGTTAACGATTATTTGTATGAGTCAGTTAAATCATACGAGAAGACTATGACCGTTGCATTTTACATCGTTTTGGGCTTGACCATACTTGTAATGGCGGCAAGCGTATTCATAATAAGGAACAGTTTTTCCATATCGGTGACCGAAAAAACCGTTATGTACGGTAAGCTGTCAACTGTTGGAGCAACGCCAAAGCAGATAAGGAACAGCATATTTTTTGAGGGATTTATTCTCGGCACGGTCGGCATATCCATAGGCTTGCTTATAGGTATAGGCGGAAGCGCATTGGCGGTCATGCTTGGAAATAATTTGTTTTTTGAGCTTTTCAGCGGATTAAGAATAGTTTTTTCGGTATCATGGATTACAGCGGCTGCCGCTGTTGTGCTCGGTGCCGTGACAATATTCCTTTCCTGTCTTTCTGCCGCTATGAGAGCTTCAAAAATTTCTCCTATAGAGGCAGTAAGAAGCTATAAGCAAATCCGTATAAAGAAAAATAAGAAAAATGTATTCAAGACTCCGGGATTTATAAATAAGATATTCGGTGCAGGAGGAAAGCTTGCATGGAAAAACATGAAAAGAAGCAAGCGTCAATACCGCACTGTGGTTATATCAATTGTAGTAAGCGTATCTATATTTGTCGGTGTTTTCTCCTTTGTAAATTATTCATTGAGTCTTTATAACACAACATTAATGCGTTATAATTATAATATGAATTTGACATTGGATACTTTCAAGGGTAAAGGCGAATATATGTCGTTGGAGGAGCAGGAGGATTTTTTCAAGGAAATTGCCGGATATGATGAAACGGACGATTATAGCTATGAATTCAGCGACTACTATTGCGATCTTATATATGAGATCCCAAACAACAAGCTTCCGAAAAATATTAATAATTATTTTCTTACGGCAGCAATCGAGCCTAATGTCAAATTTGAGTATAGTGAAGACACGGGCTTTGATATTATTCGTTTGGATGATTCAAAAAAAGAATGGGATAACACTTTCAGTAGTGCAATGTTGATAGCCTTTGATGATTCTAACTATAACAAACTGCTCAAAAAATTAGGATACAGTTATGATGAAATGAAGGATAAGGCTATACTTGTAAACATAAATGAAGGATATCTGATACCTCAAAATGAAGATGAAGAGGATATTCATACGATAAAGTATATGGAGGACCCCGTGGGTTATACGTTGGACATGATGTACTATTCGCAGGATGAAAAAACGGAAAAATATCTGCCGGAGTTACAACACCTGAAGCTTGAGATAGGGGGAGAGATTACAGATCGTTCCGAATTTGCGGATTGGATAATCAGAAATGATTTAGGTTATGGTTCTCTTGTTGTCAGCAAGGAATGGCTTTTTAAGAATTTCCCTAATGCAAGTCGTCTGTATTCCGGAATGCATATATACTCATCCGATCCTGTCAGTATGGAGCAAAAGCTTGGGGAGCTGGAACAAGGAATATATCTGGACAACATTGCCGGAGAGGCTGAACAGATGAACTCGGTAGCCACGCTTGCGGAATGTATGGTATACGGCATTATAGCCGTGATATCCCTTATTGCCGTTACAAATGTTTTCAATACCGTAACCACAAATATGAAATTCAGACAAAAGGAATTTGCGATGCTGCGTTCTGTGGGTATGACTAAGCACGAGTTTGATCGTATGATAACGCTTGAATGTTCATTTTATACCGTAAAAGCATTGCTTATAGGCGTCATAACGGGTATAATAGGAACTGTGGCCATACATTATTTATTCTTAAATATGTGGGACGCAGAAGCTATGGGAAAGCCGCTTGCATTCATTTTACCGTGGCAGGCAATACTGATTAGTATAATAGCTGTTGCGGTGTTGGTTTTCATTACAGCCTATTTTTCAAAGATAAAGCTTAACAAGCAAAACATTATAGAAACTATCCGCAATGACAATATCTGATTGATGATGATATAGCGGTGAAGATATTATCGGGGGTTGGTATGAATATATTACTTGTCGAGGACAATAAAGCCATAAGCAAGGGACTTGCATATTATCTTCACAATAATGACTGTGAAACTGTAATATGCGGAACATACAGTGAAGCGCTTGTAAAATCCGGCGGTGATTATGATGTTATAATTATAGATATTTCACTGCCGGACGGAAACGGCTTTGAATTGTATGAGGAAATAAAGCGTATAAACCATGCCCCGGTAATATTTCTTACCGCCCTTGATGACGAGGATAATATAGTAAAAGGCTTTGAGCTTGGCGCGGAGGATTATATAACAAAGCCGTTTTCAAGCCGTGAGCTCCTTGCAAGGATAAAAAGGCTTACAAGAAAAAACGATACCTCACGCATTACCACAATAGGAGATATAACTGTTGATTTTTCCTCCAAAACCGTAACAAAGAGCGGCATACAGGTCGAATTAACATCACTGGAATACAGGATATTTACCATGCTCGTGCAGAATTGCGGAAAAACCGTAAGCCGTGAAAGCATATTGGAAAAAATATGGGATATTTCGGGAAACTATGTAAACGACAATACCCTGAGTGTTTATATAAAGCGCATCAGGAAAAAGCTTGATACGGGGCTTATAAAGACCGTTAAGAATGTCGGTTACAGGATGGAGGAAAAATGAAGCAATCAAAATTCTATGTAATATTTTTTGCTGTAATCACAGTAATTTTTGCGGCTGTCGGAATGTTTGTGACAAAGCTGAGTATTGACAATATCAGAGATTCCACAAACCGCTCCATAGAAGGGATCATAGGCGTTATTGCCGAAAAATATCCCGATATTGACGAAACAGAGATTTTCCGGATACTGAGCGGAGAATACAATACCGATGCAGGCGAAAAGCTTTTGCAGATGTATGGAATATCCACGGAGGATTGGATTGTATATGAAAACGAGCAAAACAACTATAATGCGGTATTTTTGACGGCGGCTGTCATAATTGCGGCGGGAGCGGTGTTTACCTGCGTATTTATTATATACCTGAGGAAACGAAAAAAAGAAACTGTCAGGCTTACGAATTATCTGTCCGCAATAAACAGCGGAAAGTATGATCTGGAAACCGAAAAGAATACAGAGGATGAAAATTCAATACTCAGGAATGAGATATATAAGACAACGGTAATGCTGCGAGAATATTCCGAAAAAAATCT
>CANRDH010000032.1 GCA_947629295.1 uncultured Clostridia bacterium | reverse complement strand
TATGACGAACAGACCATGCGCAGTGTATATGAAACAGGCAGGGGAAGTATAAGGCTCAGAGCAAGATATGTATACGATAAATTTGCAAACTGTATAGATATATTGTCGATTCCACAGACAACAACATCCGAGGCAATAATAGAAAAGGTAATTGACCTTGTTAAGCAGGGAAAGATAAAGGATATATCGGATATCCGTGATGAAACGGGTATTGACGGCCTGAAAATTACCATTGACCTCAAAAGGGGAGTCAATGCCGATAGGCTGATGTCAAAATTATATAAGATGACTCCGCTTGAGGACAGCTTTGCCTGCAATTTTAATGTTCTTATCGCCGGAACTCCAAGGGTACTTGGCGTAAGAGAGATGCTTAACGAATGGTCGGCATTCAGAATAGAGTGTGTAAAACGCAGGACATATTTTGATTTGCATAAAAAACAGGACAGACTTCATCTTCTGCGCGGCCTTGAAAGAATACTTCTTGATATTGACAAGGCAATAAGTATCATAAGAAATACAGAGGAAGAAGTAATGGTTGTTCCCAACCTTATGGATGGCTTCGGGATAGATGAGATACAGGCTGAATATGTTGCGGAAATTAAGCTGCGCCATCTCAACCGTGAATATATACTCAAACGCACAGAGGATATTTCAAAGCTTGAAAAGGAAATTTCAGAGCTTGAAGCTATTCTCAACAGCAAAACAAAAATAAAGAATATTATTATCAGAGAGTTGTCGGAAATTGCGGAAAAATACGGTCAGCCGCGCCGCAGTATGATAATCTATGCCGATGATATAGTGGATGATGAAACAGTCGAGGAAGTACCCGATTATGCAGTAAATCTGTTTTTCTCAAAGGAGGGTTATTTCAAGAAGATAACTCCGCAGTCTTTGCGTATGAGCGGAGAGCATAAGCTTAAAGAGGGCGACGAGATAATCGAGCATATAGAAACAACAAATAACACGGATATAATATTTTTTTCCGATATGGCAAGGGCATATAAGGCAAAGGGTTCGGATTTCACCGATACAAAAACGAGCGTTTTAGGCGACTATATCCCGACAAAGCTGTCGTTTGACGATGGCGAAAATGCAATATATATGATACCGACAAAGGATTATAAGGGATATGTATTTTTTGTATTTGAAAGCGGAAAGATTGCAAAGGTAGCTCTTGAAGCCTATGCAACAAAGACAAACCGCAAAAAGCTCACGAGCGCATATTCGGAAAAGGAAAGACTTGTGGCGATTTGCTATGCACCTGATGATGAAAGCGATATTATTTTGCTTTCATCATCGGGCAGGGCATTAGTATTCAAAGCAGGAGATATACTGACAAAAACCACAAGAACCACTCAGGGAGTTGCTGTAATGAAGCAGAGAAAGGGACACAGAGTTATCTCCGCAAGGCTTTTGGACGAAGGGATGATAAACGATTCCGACAGATACAGAGCAAAATCTCTACCCGCACCGGGTCAACTTCCTAAATCAAATGAGGCTGAGCAAATGACATTCTGATAAATTGTCCTGTGCAAAAAATTTTCCGCTGCCTCAATAATAAGAAGCAGCGGAAACTGACAGAATCATTTTCTTTTGTCTGCTTTAAAACTTAAGAGCGTTTTTCGGCAGTTTTTTGTCGGAAACAGGTCGGTGCCTGATTGACAATCCGGACTATTGCCCGAATTTTATATTTTTTCCGACAATAGTATCTTATGCAGATTAAAAAAAATTATTTAAGGAAAATTTTATCAAAAATATGGACTTTTAATGAATAAATCACTTGATTTTCTTGTAATTATGTGTTATCATTAACAAGTATGTTGAGCATATTCGAATGGAGGATTTAATATAATGGGAATCTGGGAAATGATAGTCGGTATATTGGTACTTATATTATCAATAATAATGGTAATCGTTATTATATTGCAGGAGGGTCACCAGGCAGGACTCGGAACCGTAACAGGCGGGGCTGATTCTTTCCTTTCAAAGGGTAAGGCGCGCACCGCAGATGCGATTTTTGCAAAGATAACTAAGTATTGTGCCATTACCTTCTTTATATTGGTTGTTGTTTTGAATGCACTTTCCTTTTTCGGAATTGCAGGCAACAATATAGATAACAGTGCTGATACCGAAAGCTCAGTTGTCAGTGAGGTAAGCAATATTGAAAGCTCAGTTGCTGATGAGTCGAAGGATGAATCTTCGTCTGACGCGTCCGCTGAGGATTCCGGTGAAGCAAAAGAAAGCGGCACAGAAGCAAGTGATACAGAAGCTTCGCAGGAAAGTGTAAACAGCGAGGAAGCTGTATCTGACTCTGAATAATTTCGGCAATATTTTAATTATCTGCAATTCAGCATCTTCAATGTACGTCGTTGAAGATGCTTGTTTTTTAAGAGGTAAATATGAAAATTGAAATTCCGCAAAATGTAAATACAATAATAGAAAAAATCCGGTCAGCAGGCTTTGAGGCTTATGCGGTAGGCGGATGTATACGTGACAGTCTTATGGGTATTATACCGAATGATTGGGATGTCTGTACCTCGGCAATGCCCGAGGAAGTATTGAATATTCTTAATAAGAAAAATATTATTACTGCCGGTATGAAGCATGGAACTGTAACCGTTAAATATGACAGCAAATTATACGAGATAACAACATTCAGAACGGATGGGGAATATATTGATAACCGACGTCCCGAAAGCGTTACCTTTGTACGTTCACTGAGGGAGGATCTTGCAAGGAGAGATTTTACGGTAAATGCACTGGCATATAATCATGAAATGGGGTTATGCGATTTTTTCGGCGGAGTGAGCGATATCAAAAATAAGGTTATCCGATGTGTAGGCGACCCCGACAAACGCTTTAGTGAAGATGGTTTGCGTATACTTCGTGCTTTGCGTTTTGCTTCAAGACTCGGTTTTGAAATTGAGGGTAAAACGTCTGCATCAATACACAAAAATGCTCACCTGCTTAAAAATATATCCGCTGAGAGGATAGCAAGCGAGCTTATAGGTATAATTGACGGAGATTATGTCGAGCCGGTTCTGTTGGAATATCCCGATGTTATAAGTGTTTTTATACCTGAAATCAAAGATATGATAGGTCATCCGCAATATAACCCTCATCACATATACGATATATGGACGCATACGGTTAAGGTCGTGGCTAATTCACCCCACGGTAAAGCATTGCGGCTTTCCGCACTTCTGCATGATATATCAAAGCCGGAATGTTTTTCCTTAGATGAAACAGGAACAGGTCATTTTCACGGTCATCCCGAAAAGGGAGCGGAAAAAGCCGGACATATAATGAGAAGACTCAAGCTTGACAACAAGACCATAGACAGCGTATGTTTGCTTATAAAATACCATGACAGACGACCTGAGGCAAATTCTAAAAATGTCCGAAGACTTATTTCAAAAATCGGAGTTGATAACTTCGGAAAGCTTATGCAGCTCAAGAGAGCCGATGCTATGGGACAAAATCCTGCTTTTTTTGAGGAAAAGCTTGAATATACAGAAAAACTTGAAAAGCTTTTTGCCGAGCAGACTGCAAACGGAGAGGAATTTAATTTAAAGACGCTTGATATAAACGGCAATGACCTTATAGGTTTGGGAATTACCGAAGGAAAAGAAATAGGAAAGATACTTAAGTATCTGCTTGAATGTGTAATAAACGGTACTGTGAAAAACTTTAAAGAAGAACTCCTGAAAGAAGCGGAAATATATATTAATAAAGGGAAAAGCTAAGATAAATGAGATTTTACGTAATTGTTTGTATGTACTTATAATCGGTTTTGTGTTATACTGTTTAGTGAAATATTATGATTAGAGGGAAGTTGAATGGAATATAAATTAAACCTCGGTTCGTGGGGAAGCGTATTTGCTGTACCCAGCGATTTGGTCGATCTTCATCTGAAGCTTGCGGGAGGCGCACAGCTTAAAGTAATTCTATGGTTTTTGCGTCATGCCGGTGAAGCTTTTACCGTTGATAATATATCCGAAGCTCTTTCAATGCAGCCTGCCGATGTACGTGACAGTATGCTTTATTGGAAGGAAAAGGGCATTATTGATGTCAGCGAGGGACTGATTACACCTTCAAATGCCGCTGATGAAACCTCAGCAGCTGTTTCCTCTGTACAAAATCCGCAGATTTCGGAACAGGATCAAATTCCTGAGAAAAAAGAGGAATTCAAACCGGATGAAACTGCAAATAAGATTTCAAGAATGATTTCCCGACCCGAAAAACCGGATCTTAAATATTTGAGCAAGCGTATGTCGGAAGACCCGGGGATAGTTTATCTTATGCAGTCGGCTGATGAAATTTTCGGCAGACCCACAAGCAACAATGATAAAGCAACTTTGCTGATGATTCACGAAACTGACGGTCTGCCTGTAGAGGTAATAGTCATGCTTATGCAATATGCAGCAAGTATACAAAAATGCAATATCAGATACATAGAAAAAACTGCTATTTCATGGGCTGATAATGAGATTACAACACTCGAACAGGCGGAGAAAAGGATACAGCAGCTCACAAGCGGGAGAAATGCTGCCGTAACCATACAAAGAATTTTGGGTATAGACGAGCATTCGCCGACAGAAAAAGAAACGGAATATGCTGACAGATGGATTAATATCTGGAAATTTTCAAGTGAAATGGTAAGAAAGGCATATGAAATATGTGTTGACGCCAAGAATAAATATATTCCTAAATATGTAGATTCCGTTCTCGGCAGATGGCACAGCAGCGGTATTTCGACTCCGGAACAGGTGGAGCAGGAAAATAGAGTAAACAGAGGCAAAGACAAAAAAACATATGAGGCGACATATAACATTTCCGAATACGAAAGTACAAGTATAATAGATGAGGAGGACGTATAATGGGATATAGTAATGAGGTTTATGAATATGCCCTGCATGAGTTGCAGAACAGAAGGCTTTTTGCTGAGCAGGAGCTTATGAAACGCAGAAATATGCTGTATGAGATATGTCCCCGGGCTGAGGAAATAGAGAGAGAACTTGTAAAAATTTCTGTATCGGCAGGTAAAAAGGTTGTTATGGGTGCAAATGTACGCGAAGAGTTGGAGATACTGAAAGAAAAAAGCCTTATCCTCCAAAACGAGTTAAGTGAAATTCTTAAGTCGCGCAGCCTCCCTTCAAATTATCTTGAGGAATGGTATACGTGTGACAAATGTAAGGATACAGGAAATATAGACGGCATAATGTGTTCCTGTATGAAAAGTTTGCTTAAAAAACACGCATATGAGCAGCTTAACCGTATTTCTCCTCTTTCACTTTGCAGCTTTGAAACATTTTCGCTTAACTACTACTCCGAAGCTGCCGACGAAAAGACAGGCAGAATACCGTATAACTATATGCAGTCTGTTTTGAAATTTTGTAAAAAATATGCTGATGAATTTTCGGAACAGTCGCACAGTCTGCTTTTTCAGGGAGGTCCCGGTCTCGGAAAAACTCATCTGTCCCTGTCTGTTGCTCAGTCAGTCATCGATAAAGGTTATGGAGTTATATATGTTTCTGCTCCTAATATATTTTCACGCCTTGAAAGAGAACATTTTGGGAATGATTTTGAGCAGAAGGGTAAAACCGAAGAACTCCTGAATGAGTGTGATTTACTGATACTTGATGATTTGGGGACCGAATTTCAAAGTAAATATACGGCTTCCGAAGTATACAATGTTATAAATACAAGAATGCTGACTTCTCGGCCGACAATAATAAGTACCAATCTTACGATTAAAGAAATGCAGGAATTGTACGGAAACCGTATGGTATCAAGGATAATCGGTATGCTTGACAGGGTTGAATTTATAGGAAACGATATAAGGCAAATAAAACGCAGAGAGCGTAAAAAATGAACGGAGGAGTTTATTATGTCAAAGATAATTTTAACGGCAGACAGCACCTGTGACCTATCGCAGGAACTCAAAGAAAGCTGCAATGTAAGGGCTTATACCCCGCTGCATATAGTTATCGGACAAAAAAGCTATGATGACGGTGTAAATATAACTCCGCTGGAGATATATAAAAATTTTGATGCAACAGGAATGCTGCCAAAAACTGCCGCTGTAAATGTCGGTGAATATATTGACTTCTTCAAGCCAATGGTTGAAAACGGTGACAGCGTTATCCATATAAACATAGGTTCGGCACTCTCTTCATCTTATCAGAATGCTGTTACTGCCGCTTTGGAGGTAGGGCATGTCTATCCTATAGATTCATGTAATCTTTCCACCGGGACGGCTCATATAGTAATTGAAGCTGCAAATATGATAAAACAGGGACTTGAAGTAAATGAAATAGCCGAAAAGCTTAAGCTGCTTACAAAAAAGGTTCATTCAAGCTTCATTATAGATAAGCTGAATTATCTTCGTGCAGGAGGAAGATGCTCAACTCTTGCCATGCTTGGAGCTAATCTTTTGCAGCTTAAGCCTTGCATCGAGGTGGATAATAAGGACGGCTCAATGACTGTCGGTAAAAAATACAGAGGCAAGCTTGATAATGTTCTATTTCAATATGTTGACGAAAAGCTGTCTGCTTACGATAATATCCGTTTTGATAAGATTTTTATTACACATGCCGGTATAGGGGATGACCATGTACAGGCGGTATATGAGCATATAAAAAATAAAAATCTTTTTGAGAACATTTATATAACAACGGCGAGCTGTACAATTTCTTCACACTGTGGTCCCGGAACATTAGGTATTCTTTTTATGACTGAATGATGTAAATATTATGAAGTGATATTTGTTGTATAAAACGGAAAAAATAAAAGCGGCAGTAAGGGAGGTTTAATATGAATACGGAAGCTAATGAAATGGTATTATCTGCTTTAGAGGAGCAGACAGAGCCCATAGAAAGACGTGACCTGCAAATTATAAGCGGTATACTTGAGGTTGAGGAATTTAATAATGCTCTTTCATATCTTGAAAGAAACGGAAAAATAGTCATAAACAGAAAAAAAGTAGGTTTGCCCCGGGTAATGGGATATATACCGGCAACGATAGTGAGACAGGCGAAAAGCTTTTCCTTTGCAGAGCCGCATGATACGGATATGGATGATATTTATATTCATGCACAGTCAACGAAGGGTGCGATAACGGGAGATATTGTCTTACTGAAAAATGTCAGAGAAAGCTCCAAAGGGTTATCCGGAGAGGTTGATAAGATACTTGAAAGGGGCGCAAGAGTAATAACAGGTACAATAGAAAGAGCCCGTAATAACACAGGCACAGCTTATCTTATTGCTGACAGCGGCTTTGCACATAATTTGCGTATTGTTCAGGGCGGTGAGCTTAAAAGCAAAAACGGTGATAAGGTTAAGGCGAGTATATTCTATGACAATAAGAAAAAAGGTGTATATGCAAGGGTAATCAAGGTATATGGTAGCGGTAATTCAGCAAAAATATGTTCTGATGCAATAATTGACAGCTATGGAATACCCACAAAATTTCCCGTTCCTGTCAAGCATGAGGCTGCAATGATGGCTGCTCAGCGCATAACGGAGGAGGAAATGGCTAAGCGTACCGATTATACTGCGGAGCCTGTTTTTACAATAGACGGAGCCGATGCAAAGGACCTTGATGATGCAATCTGTGTAAAAAGGCTTGAAAAGGGTTGGGAGCTGCAAATTCATATAGCTGATGTTTCACATTATGTTACCAGCGGAAGCAAACTTGATGAAGAAGCGCGTCGAAGAGGTACCTCAGTTTATTTTGCAGACAGGGTTATACCCATGCTTCCTGAGGAAATTTCAAACGGCTGCTGTTCACTTAATGCAGGGACAAAAAAACTGACGTTTTCAGCTATAATGACGCTTAATGAAAAAGCCGACCTGATAGATTACCGTTTTGTAAAAAGCTTTATAATATCTAAGGTCAGGGGTGTATATTCAGAGGTTAATTCCATACTTGACGGAAGTGCAAGTGATGATATTAAAGAAAAATATGCTTCCGTGTCTGAGGTGATTGCAGAAGCAAAAAAGCTTGCGGATATTCTGAAAGAAAAAGCTGCAAAACGAGGAGAATTGGAAATAGAAAGCTCCGAGCTTCGCTTTGTTCTCGACAAAAACGGCGTGTGTATTGACGTCTCGGAAAGAGAGAGGGGAGAAGCCGAGGAAATTATCGAACAGTTTATGATAATGGCAAACGGGGCGGCTGCTCTTTATGCCAAAAGCGTCGGTATTCCTTTTGTGTATCGTGTCCATGAGGAGCCCGACCCTGATAAGCTTTATTCACTTGCCGAATTGGCTGCATCATGCGGCTTTCAGACACGCAGACTCAGAGAGGGTGTACGGCAGACCGATCTTGCCGCCCTTATAAATGCGGCAAAGGAAACAAAGTATTCAAGGCTCATTTCAACTCAGGTACTGCGTTCCATGGCTAAAGCCAGATACAGCAGTCGTCCGCTGGGACATTTTGGATTATCACTGACAGATTACTGCCATTTCACATCACCAATTAGGCGCTATCCTGATACCTCAATACATCGTATATTGAGTGATTTCATAAGCGGGGTTACTATAGATACAATTAAAAAGCGATACGGCGAATTTGCCGAAGAATCGGCTGCCCTTTCCTCAGATTTTGAAATAAGAGCTGTAAGAGCCGAACGTGACGCGGAAAAATGCTATGCTGCTGAATATATGTGTTCACATATCGGGGAAAGATACAAGGGTGTTGTATCAGGTGCAACTAATAACGGAATTTTTATTATGCTTCCTAACGGAATCGAGGGTTTTGTTAAGCTTTCCGATATTGAAACAAGTGATTTTGAATTTGACGGAATGACCTCTGTTAAGGACAGGGTAAGCGGCGTCAGCTATTCTATCGGAGATGAGGTGAGCGTCGAGGTAATCAGTGCCAATGTTGCACTGGGTATAATTGATTTTATATTGATACAATAAGCAAAAATGTCGGTATCAGGAAAGGAGCGTCATATATCATATAATGAGTATCTTTCTGTTTTTCAAAATTCAGCAGAAAATCTGCATAAAATTTGTACTGAACGGTAAAAATCTGCCCGACAAAAAACGTTTTCGCTGAGCGGATGTTATTTTTAATAGTGAAATATAGAATTTATAAATATATGGTAGACGTGGAATCATTTGTTTCTTGGTGGAATCACAGAGGACTGTTCAAATAATTTCGTAAATTCTGAATATTTCACATTCTTACGAGCTTTGCATAATACCACACCGCTGATCTTCTCTCAAGTTGTTGAGTTAATGACATTGCCCTGCTGCTGTTGTATTGCAATTTATGGCGGGATATGGTATTATTAGTGTGGCGGCGAGGTGGAGAGATTGAAAAGCAGTGATATTTTTATGATTACCGCACAGGCGGAGGATGTTGAAATAAATAAAAATGAGCTTGCACAACGATTGAATGTAAAACGTGGATATACGAATGATATTATTGAATCCTGCAAAATCTCACTGATGAAAATAATAAGCTATAAGTGTGTCTATATACGCACTTCTGTCCATATGAGAGGGGAAAATATATGCGATTTTGGGTTTATGCGTATAGAAAGCAGGAATCTTTATAAAAACCTGTCCGGCTGTGATGAAGCCTTTGTAATGGCTCTGACAGCCGGAATAGCTGTTGACAGGGAACTTGCAAAGCTTAAAATAACATCTCAAGCTGAGTATTTTATAACGGATGCCATAGCTTCTGCGGCAATAGATTCATTTTGCGATTATGCGTCCGGAATTATAAAAAACGGACTTGACTGCGCCGTTCGCTTCAGCCCCGGATATGGCGACCTTTCTCTTGAATTTCAAAAACCTCTGCTTGAAAGACTTAATGCACAGTCACTCTTGGGAATAAGCCTTGGTTCGTCATATCTCATGACGCCGATGAAATCTATAACTGCGATAATGGGGATAAAAAATGAAAAGCATACTTGAATTAATGAAAGAAAAAAGAATATATTTTGACGGCGGGACAGGTACAGTATTGCAGGAAATGGGACTGCCTGCCGGTCAGTCGCCGGAACTTTGGAACATTACCGACCCTGAAAAAATTATTTCACTGCATAACAGGTATTTTGATGCAGGTGCAAATATTGTAAAGACAAATACCTTTGGTCTTAACCGTGATAAGTTTGATAATTACGCTGAGCTTATCAAGGCAGGAATAAAATGTGCCAAAACAGCCGCCGAAGGTAGGCAAGACGCATATGTTGCCTTCGATATGGGGCCTACAGGACAGCTTCTTGAACCATTGGGACAGATGAAATTTGAAGAAGCCGTATCGGTCTTTGCAGATAATATAAGGATTGCCGCGCAGTGCGGTGTTGATCTTATACTGATAGAGACAATGAATGACAGCTATGAAACAAAGGCGGCTGTAATAGCGGCAAAGGAAAACTGTGATTTGCCGATATTCGTAACTAATGTATATGATGAAAGCGGTAAGCTTATGACAGGGGCAAATCCGGCGGCCATGATTGCAATGCTTGAGGGACTCGGAGTGGATGCCCTCGGAATGAATTGCTCTCTCGGTCCGGATATAATGCTTAAAATAATCGGGGAGTTTGAAAAATATTCCTCACTTCCGGTTATAGTAAATCCCAATGCCGGACTTCCGGAGGTTCGTGACGGGAAAACCGTATATAATATAGGAGCGGATGAATTTTCCGATTATATGGTAAAGATTGCACAGGGCGGAGGAATAATTCTCGGGGGGTGCTGCGGAACAACTCCCGAATACATAAGAAAAACAATAGAAAAAACAAAATCACTTCCGTATAAAGTACCACATAAAAAAGATTACACCTGTGTGTCATCTTATACCCATGCCGTTTTTGTTGATAGGGAGCCGATTCTTATAGGTGAACGCATAAACCCCACAGGCAAACCAAAGCTTAAAGAGGCACTTCGCAGCGGAAATCTTAATTATATTCTTAATGAGGGCATACAGCAGACAGATGCAGGGGCACATATTCTTGACGTAAATGTAGGTCTGCCTGAAATTGACGAAACGGAAATGATGCTGGAATGTGTTTCCTCGCTGCAAGCTGTAACGGATTTGCCGATTCAGATAGATTCAACGAATTTTGACACACTTGAAAAGGCAATGAGAATTTATAACGGCAAGCCGCTTGTAAATTCCGTCAACGGTAAGGAGGAAAGCATGAGCCATGTTTTTCCTTCGGTAAGGAAATACGGAGGTGCGGTTATAGCGCTTACGATTGACGAAAAGGGAATACCCGATACGGCACAGGGAAGAGCCGATATTGCGAAAAAGATAATTGAACGTGCAGGTCAATATGGTATAGATAAAAAGGATATAATAGTTGACCCTCTTGCACTTACCATATCTTCAAATCCCGAAAGCGCCGTTGTTACGCTTGAATCAATAAGGCTGATACGGGCACTCGGTGTAAAAACAAGCCTTGGTATTTCAAATATTTCATTCGGTCTGCCGCAAAGGGATATCATCACCTCTACCTTTTACTCCAACGCTCTGCAATGCGGGCTTAACTGCGCAATAATGAACCCGTTTTCCTCTGCTATGATGGACGTATATCATGCATATCGTGCCCTTAATATGCTTGACGGCGGTTGTGTTGATTATATTGAATATGCCTCCACGGATAAGGGAACCACTGCAAAGCAGACTGAAACAAAATCAGAGGAAACACTTCATTCAAGTATCGTCAGGGGTCTTAAGGACAGTGCGGTAATTCAGACAGAAAAGCTTCTGAAAAATACTGAACCGCTTGACATTATAAATAATCATATAATTCCCGCACTCAATGAAATAGGAACGGCATTTGAACAGAAAAAAGCTTATCTTCCTCAGCTTCTTATGAGTGCTGACGCGGCAACGGCGGCATTTGATTCCGTCAAGAAAAAAATTCCGTCTGAGCAGTCCGATAAAAGTAAGGCTATAGTTCTTGCAACCGTTAAAGGTGATATACACGATATCGGAAAAAATATAGTAAAGGTACTAATGGAAAGCTACGGCTTTACGGTGTATGACCTCGGCAGGGATGTACCGCCCGAAATGATAAGGGATTGTGCTCTGGAGCATAAGTGTAAGCTCGTCGGATTGAGTGCGCTTATGACAACAACCGTTCCATCTATGGCGGAAACAATAAAGCTTCTTAACGAAACAGACGGAAGCATAAAGGTAATGGTCGGCGGAGCTGTGCTAAATCAGGAATATGCAGATATGATAGGCGCAGACTTTTACGGAGTGGATGCAATGGACAGTGTTCGATATGCTGAAAGCTTTTATAAAAAACAATAAATGATGCTTTATGGTGTGGATATATTCTACATTTTTTAAATTATCATTTTGAGCTGAGTTCTTTCATAAACATTAACAACTGAGAAATCGA